>JAFQSQ010000026.1 GCA_017409465.1 Akkermansia sp.
ATGAAGGACGCTTAGCGTTAGTTGAAACCATCTGCGCGCAGCGCAGCGAACGTTGAATTCGTAAGTCGCCTGCCACGGCGAAGCCTTCGGCGGAGACGGGTCATTCGTCAATCGTACTTCCCTACAACTTCCCATTTATCGACCGATCAATCTTTCACTGCCGGAACAATCATTTGCTGCACAGATAGAAAAACTCCGGCAGCAGTCCGGGATAGTGGCAGGGGTAATCGATGCATTGTGTTTCTGTTTCCAGAGTGCCTATTCCCCGGGAATCAATGATGATTTGTTTGAATCCGCATTCGGAAAGCGGGGTAAGCCGGGGAGCGTGTCCGGGAGTGAAGAATCCCAGCGAACCATTGGTGAGAATACGGTAATCCCTGCGTGAGAAGTAGTGCGAGTAGAGGATTAATCCGGCAACCGCCAGGATAAGCAGGCAGATGATGTAAACAACCCAAACAAATCCGGCAATGGTGATGCCATGATGATAATCATGCAGCATGGCGCCGGTGTATACCAACATCAACAGTACAAAACACCAGGATTTCCAAGGAAACCCGCCCTTGGGTGCGGGAGATATCCAGAGGATATTTTCGCCTTCTGCCAGGTGTTGTTGCAGTTGCACCCTGTCGCGCTCGGACAGCATTTCTCTGATGCCTGATTCCGTTTGCTGTCGCTTGGTGGCAGCGAAAGGATGCTGACCTGCCGCAGCGCGGTTGAGTATCACAGCGGCGGTGCGAACATCCGGCAGGAAGAACATGCCGTCTCGCTCCTTGTCCGACTTCAGGAAGAGATGACCCTGCCCCTGTGCATAGATTTCTGTTTTGAGAATCATATCCGACTTGATAGGGCGGGCTTGCAGCTTGCTCTTCACATCCATCAGCAGGAAGTGATGGGTGATGGCATAGCAACAGGTGTTCCCTCGGAATATCGCCCGGCACCAGATGCGGATGAGCCCAACGGCTATGACCACAAAAGGAAGCAGGAATAAGGCTATCGTCCCTACCAGAGAAAGAGCTTCTTCTCCCTTTACCAACAATATGCCGATGACATACAGGAAAACAGACACGCCGCTGCACCATGCCAGCGTGAACAGCAACATGAAAGGCGCATTGCTGCTGCCTCCGATTTCATGCAGCCGACTGTCCCAACCGGGAATGGGGCGTGCCGCCCACAGAACTTCATCCCCGGGCAGCAGCACCTGCTCCATGCGCTCGCGTACCTCGCGCGGAAAATCGGTGTCACTCAGTTTCATGGCTCAGCCGCAGTATGTCACATCCCCTGTCAGCTTGTCAATCGCAATCATCCCGAATGCCCACAGGTGTGTGTCCGCCTGCCAATGCGCTCTTGCCATGCTGTGCGGCATTTGCTAGAATACGCACATGGCGTATCTTGAGCTGCAGAACGTGAGCGTGCACTATCCCGTACGCGACACCTGGGGCACCACCGGCGAGGTTGTGCGGGCGGTGGATGATGTCAGTCTGTCCGTGGAGCGAGGGCAGATTCTGGGGCTGGTGGGTGAATCCGGCTGCGGCAAATCCACCCTTTCACGAGCCATCATGCAGCTGCAGCCCGTTACCTCCGGGCGCATCGTGCTGCGCGGAGAGGATCTCACGGCCTTGCCTGCCCGCGAGATACGCAAGCGCCGACTGGATTTCCAGATGGTGTTTCAGGATCCCTACGCCAGTCTCAATCCTCGCTTCAGCATCTTTTCCACCCTGGTGGAGGCTCTTTCCTGCCGCGAAAAACTGCCCCGCCATCGGCGGGAAGAGGCAGTGGCTGAGCTGATGAACCGTGTCGGGCTCAGCCCGGAGCACATGTACAAATATCCTCACGAATTTTCCGGCGGACAGCGCCAGCGCATTGCCATCGCCCGCGCTATCGCCCCACGCCCGGCGCTGCTACTGGCCGACGAGCCGGTCTCCGCACTGGACGTCTCCATTCAGAGCCAGATTCTCAATCTCCTCACTGACCTGACCCGGGAGCTGGGGCTGACGATGATTTTCATCTCGCACGACCTTTCCGTCGTTCACTATCTGGCAGATGAGATTGCCGTCATGCGCCGGGGAAAAATTGTCGAATACGGTTCGGCTGAAAACGTGTTCCATTCCCCGCAGGCCGAGTACACGCGCAAGCTGCTGGCAGCCATTCCTCGGCTGTTCCCGGCGACGTAAGTACTCTTACTCCAGTACAATATCTGCCTTGCGGGCAGCGGCAGCCGCTTCCGGCGGCAGCTCATAGCCGGGAGCCGTGCGCAGCACCATGGGCGCGGGCGGCGGGGTCTTTCGCCCCATGAGCAGATTACACAGCCAGTTGAACAGGCGCATGAATCGCAGCTGACGCATGTAGGCAGCGGCACGGCGGATGCACTTCAGCGGGCCGTCCGCATCATCCACAGCGATGATAACCCCATCACACACCACGGCAATATGGCCGATACCGAGCCGCTGTACCTCTGCGGCCATGGCGGCGGCATGTGCGGCATCATCCGCCATGTGCTCGGGCTCAGGCCCTTCCTCTGCCGGAACGGGGGCTACCATGGCATGCAGGGTGATACCGTGTCGATTGCACAGAGCCTCCACTTCCTCACGCTGGAAGAGAATGGTGCGATCGGCTTCGAACACGATGTGGTTCACCCCGGCTCTCAGCGCGTTTTTAATAGTACCCAGCCCCAGACAGGGAACATCAAAGCGCATGTCATGCCCGGGTTTGGTGACTTTGCAGAGGGTGACACCGTGCCCGCGATAGCCGCCGGAGCGGATGCACTCGTTAGTGCCTTTGAAGGCCTCCACACAGATGACGCTGTGCCCGTGTACAATGATACTCTGGCCGATATCCAACCGAGCTATCTCGCGCGCCTGGGCCAGCCCGAAGCGGGCTTCCTCCACCTGCTCCGGCGTGGGAGCAGGCCCCGCCAGATGCCCGGCAGCGGGCATGCAGCCCTCCATGAAGGTGGTGGAGGGCAGCACGGTGATACCGTTGTCTGCCGCCAGTTGGCAGACAGCGCCGAAAATGGTGTGAGCGTTGCGGCGATCCATCTGCCCCAGAAGCCTGCGGGCGGTTGCATCCGGCCACATGGTGTAGAGCGTGGCCGGTTTAATCTGCCCCGCCAGCAGGAGGTGCTGCACCCCCTCAGCCTTGAAGTAGGCCAGCGGCCCTTCCACCGCCCCGGCTCGAAACCGCCGGAAGCTGCGACAGAGCGGGCGCAGCTCATCACTCGCTGCACCGCGTATCGCCATGCACACCACCTCTACCCCGGCACGGCGGGCACCCTCCACCACCCGGCGGGGGAATTCACCCGCACCGGCGATGATGCCCAGTACCTTGATATCGGGGTGGCTCATGAGTCATTACAATACTTCCGGGTGCTCCAGATAATAGGCGATGCGCAGCATGAGCCGGCCGATATCGCCGCCATCCACCACGCGGTGGTCGAAAGAGGCCACGATGTTGGCCTGCTCCACCGGGATGAAGCATTCCACCTCATCACTCCACACGGGGACTTTCTGCACCGCTCCCACCCCCAGAATGAGGCTTTCGCTGGGCAGGGGCATGGGCGAGGCAAAGGTGAGCCCGAAGCCGCCGAAATTGGAAACGGTGGCAATGCCGCCGCCCTGGTAGCCGGGGTCGAGCCTGCGGTTGCGCGCCTGATCCACGACCTTGTTATACTCATCGATGAGTTCATTCAGGGTATACTCATTCACCCCGCGCATCACCGGCACCATCACGCCGTCTGCCACCTGCACCGCCACGCCCAGGTCGATGCGGCGCGGGGTCAGGATACGCCCACCCACCATATAGCCGGCACACTCCGGTGCCTCTGCCAGCGCCAACGCCAGCGCCCGCAGGAAATAGAGCGTGATGCCGGGCTTGCGGGGGTGGTTCTTGCGGTGCAGGATGATGGGTGCCATGAAAATGGGACGCCCGGCACTGGCAATGGGACGGCGCCAGGTGCGCTGCATGCTGCTGGCCACGCTGCGGCGCATGGGCGATGCCTGGCGGCTCGGCCAGCCGTCCACATAGTCCAGGAAGCTCTCAAAATCCTCAATCGTGATACGCCCGCCTGCCCCGCTGCCGGAAACATAGGCCAGGTCTGCCTCAGTGATGCCCAGTTCATCCATACGGGCACGGATGCGGGGGGAGAGGTAGTGTGCACCGCGCACCCCCATAGGCACGGGAAGCCCCCGCCCACCCGCCGCCGGGGTGCGGGAACCGGCAGCTGCCTCGCGATACTCGCCCTCGGTGCGGAAATGCGCACCGTCATTACCGCCAGCGCCGGAGGCGGGCTCATTGTTCGGCGCCGGGGCGGCGGGCAGCTCGCCCTCGGCCAGCGGGGTGGCGCCGGAGCGTTCGATTTCCTCGGCCGTGGCCTCGATGATGCCCATGACGGTGCCGACGGCGATGGTTTCGCCCTCGGAAGCCAGCATGGAGACGACGGTGCCGCCGCATTCGGTGGTGACACCCATGACGGCTTTATTGGTCTCCACTTCAAACACCTCCTGGTCAGCCACCACGGTGTCGCCGGGCTGAACCAGCAGGCGCATGATGGTTGCCTCGGTGATGGATTCGCCCAGCTGGGGCATGAGGATGGGTACTTGCGGCATATTCAGATAAGATATTAGTGTTTAAAGGGAAATAAGGTAACGGGCGGCAGCCATGATATTTTCGTACCCCGGACGGTGGGCTTTCCAGAGGTCGGGGTGCGCGGGGATGGGGGTATCCGGGGCGGTCACCCGCAGCGGCGGGGCATCCAGCAGGTGCATACCCTCTGTCGCCACCCGGGCTATCACCTCTGCGGCCACACCACCCCAGGGGAAATCCTCGCTCACCACCAGCAGACGAGCCGTGCGAGCCACAGAGGCCAGAATGGTATCGGTATCCAGCGGCTTGACGGTGCGCAAATCCACCACCTCCAGCTCATAGCCGGAGGAGGCTGCCAGTTCTTCTGCCGCGCGCAGAGCCTCCGGCACCATGGCAGAGAATGCCACCACGGTGGCGTGCTTGCCGGGGCGGGCAATGCGAGCGCGGCCAATGGGCAGCGGGTCTGCCTCCAGCCAGCTGTCCGCCTTGAGCCAGCGGTAGAGGAACTTGTGCTCCATGAATACCACGGGGTCGGGAATCCGGACAGCTTCTTTGAGCATGTAGTAGGCATCTGCCACCGTGGCCGGGGTGAACACATGCACCCCCGGATAGTGGGCAAAGACGGCTTCGAGACACTGGCTGTGGTACGGACCGCCACCGGGCGTACCGCCGCAGGGCATACGCATGGTCAGGTTGACGGGGATACCGGTGCGGTAGAAATGCGCCGCGGCGTTGTTGCACATCTGGTTCTGCCCCAGGGTGCCGAAATCGGCAAACTGCATCTCCACGATGGGTTTGAGCCCGCCGAGAGCAGCCCCCATGCCCAACCCCACGATGGCATCCTCTGCAATGGGGGCGTTGAGCACGCGGCCGGGGAACTTGTCTGCCAACCCCTTGGTGGCCTTGAAGGCGCCGCCGAAGCTGCCGGCAATATCCTCACCGTACAGGATGACGGAAGCATCCTCCTGCAGCAGCTCTTCCAGTGCGGCGTGTATGGCATCTATGTAGGTAACACTCATATCTCTTATCAGGGGGGCAAAAAGCTCAGCGTTCCGGTCGCCAGGAGGTGGCAACCCATTGTTCATCCTGCGGACGGGGGGTAGGCTCTTTCTGCGCCTGAGCGACGCTGCGCTGGACCTCATCGCGGCATTCCTCCTCCCAGGCATCTGCCTCTTCCTCACTCATCCAGCCCTTTTCCAGCATTTGGCGGCGCGCCACGGCCAGCGGGTCGCGGTCAGCATAGGCCGCCCGGAGCTCTGCCGGGATGTAGGAGGCATCATCATGCTCGCCATGACCACACATACGCAGCGTTTCAGCCACCACCCACTGCGGACCTTCCCCGGCACGGGCAGCGGAAATGGCGCGCTGCATGGTGGCAAGTGTCTGCAGAAAATCCGTACCATCGCACTCGTGGGTGGTCATACCGTAGCCGCGTCCGCGGTCTGCCAGGCTCTTGCAGGCAAACTCGTTGGCATTCGGCGTGGAATAGGCGTACTGATTGTTGGTGACAACGATGACAATGGGCAGCTTTTCCACAGCAATGAGGTTGGCAGCCTCGTGCAGGGCTCCCACGGAAGTCGTACCATCGCCGATGCAGACCACGCCCACGGCATCCGTGATACCCTGCATGCGCTTGGCCAGCATCAATCCCGCCACCACAGAAGCCATGGCCCCCAGATGCGAGATGGGCATCAGCGTCCCTTCATGCGGGTGCCCCCAATGGATGTTGCCATCGCGACCGCGGGAGATACCCTGCATACTGCCGAAGTAGGAGCGAGCCGACTCCAGCACACTGTCGCCCCAGGCGCAGCGCCCGGCCTGCTCGCGGATAAAGGGGGTATACACATCATACCCCTTACGCAGGAATACACCCTCTGCGGCGGCCACCGCCTCGTGCCCGCGCCCGAGGAAGACACCGCCGAATATCTTACCGGCTTTGTAGAGAGCGGAAATTTTGGTATCAAAAGCGCGTGCCATGACCATGGCACGGTAGGCCTTGCGGGCAGGCTCCTGAAGCGATTGTTCGTTCACGCCCTCTATTCTACCCGCATTACGGGCTTAAATCAAGCTGAAATGAACGAAAGAAAAGACAAGCTGAGCTGTTCTCTGATAAAAAATCCGCTCTGCCTGATGGAAATCGGCTGTCACCCCACACCGGGCGTGACAGCCGAACAATGAACCGCAGTGGTTTCGCCCTCTTACTTGGAGAGGCGAAGGATACCACGATATTGGGTAATCATGTATGCCTTCAGGTTAGTCATCTTCTTCTTTTCGTGCCCGGCACCCCAGGTATCGGAGTAGTAGATGACACCATCCTGCTCATTGTAACCCATAATCATGCGCATGTGGCCGGGGATAGCCCAGAGCACCGGTACACCGGCATCGATATTTTTGTAGATATCGCGGAACCACTTCTTCATGGCCGCCTTTTTCACCGGGAACGAGGCCTCCAGTATCTCCATATCAAACCGATCGACAGCGGCGTCCATATCGCGATCCACCACACCGGAGAAACCGGGCAGCTCCGCCTTCCCCTTACGGCGAGCCATCTTGTTATAGGCCTCCACAATCTCCTCCGTGGTCGGGCGCTTGCTCTTATCGACGATAGGCACGGCCTTCACGTGGAAGCGACGTCCGATGGTCTCAAGTGCTGAGAGCATCCCGGTCAGCGTCGTGCCCCCCCCGGCTTCGGTATCGCAAAGCGAGGCCAGCGCGTGCATATCCACACCGTCCATACCGTAGTGGGCAAACACACGCGCCACCGTGGCAGGCAGACAATAGCCCTTGCTACCCTGGTCCACCATGGGAATACCATCAATCCACACATCGCCCTCCGGCGTGCGCTGCACCTTTTCCTTCAACGAGCGACGATTCCCGGCATCGGCTGCACCACCGCGCTCCAGACCGGCCATATCCGGCGCAAAGCGCAGACGGATGAACTCGGCCTCATAGTCCTTCTTTTTACCGTGGTCATGAGCCTCCATCATCGCAGCGCCATTCTCCCACTCCCAGACCCAGGCTTTGAGCTTCACGCCGCTCTCACTGGTGGAGACAGCCTTCTTGCGGCCGGCCACGCCGGTCAGCGTGTTGAGCGCCTCCTGTGCATCCTTGACTCGTGTACTGAACTCCTTTTTGTCAATGGGGCCATCATCCCCCTTGTTATACAGAATCACCAGCAACGACTCCGGATGCTCCTTCTTCTCGTCCCACATCCAATCAATTTCGCGGGGCTTCAGCTCGCCGATAGTCAACGAACCGGAAGCATCGATACGCATGGTCTTCTCACCGGCATTGCGATAGCGGAGGCCGACCAGATACTTGTTGATCATCTCCTGCTTCGGCATCGTCCAGAACGACCCGCCCTGCAACACATCGCCTATATTGGCCGCCAGGAGCGTACCGGCAGTACAACACATCAGAAACAAGGTGCGAATGAGCATCTTCATGGGCACATGCTACCTATTTTTGACCCGGGGTTCAAGCCTAAAGTAATGCAAATCCTCCATCAACAAGATAAAACTGCATACAGACACAAAAAAACGCATCCCCATCTGCCATTCCCGCAAACGCACCTACTAATGCCTTGACTTCTGAGATACACTCCGATAGGATGTTTGCATATGAAGCTTTTCTCTAAGCATTGGAGTGCCACTCTGACCGCACTGGCGCTGACGGTTTCCGGGGCGGCTGTGGCGCAGGAATCCACGGGCGACCCTTTCCTGGACGCCATGATGCGCGACCGACAGTCTGCGGCTCAACAGCCGACAGCAGACACCCCCTCCCCGACGAATGCCGAACAGGTATCGCCCGAGAAGAAGGAAACACCCGCCGCCGATAGCACCGAAGCCCCGCAGCAGCCGCAGACACGGCTCGTCTCCATGACGGACGAAACTGAGCTGTTGGACGACGCCACCATCCGCCGGGAGTTAGGCCCCGCCACCGGCCTGTTCGGCTCTGATGCTGCGCTGGACGGCCGCCGCATCACCTCCCTCACCTTTGACTATACCGGCAAGCGCACCGTGCCGGACCAGCGTCTTCTGGATCTCATCCACACCGCTGTGGGTAGCGACTACTCTGCCTCCAGAGTCGAATCTGACCTGGAACGCCTGATCACCCAGGGGATGGTAGACGCCGATGCCCGCGTATCCGTCTTCCCCACCGGGGGTGGCGTGCGCGTCGTCTTCCATGTGAAAGCCGCCAATGTGCTGGCCGGTGTCGGCTTCACCGGCAACACCGAGTTCGATGATGATGACCTGCGCGACATCCTCCAGGATGACGACCGCGAGTTCTCCAAGCTCCGCACCGGCACCGTCATGAACGACCGCTCACTGGCTCAGGCTCGCGCCAAGATTCTCAAGGCCTACCAGGAGGCCGGTTATCCGGACACCAAGGTTAACTGGCGCACTCAGCGCACGGCCAACGGTGCCTACGATGACGTCATCTTCGATATCACGGAAGGCCGCAAGCAGTGCATGGACACCATCGACTTCGTCGGCAACAATGCCTTCACCGACCAGCAGCTCCACCTCGTGATGGACACCAAGGAGTGGGATATCTTCACCTGGTTCACCAAGTCCGGCCGCATCGATAACGACAAACTCGAAGACGACCTCGAGAAAATCATCACCCACTACCGCAACTACGGTTATCTCCGCGCTGCCATCACCGACGTCAAATACGCCAAGAGCACCAACACCACCGGCAGGCAGGATGTCTTCATGACCATCAGCATCAACGAAGGCCCCCGCTACAAGGTGCGCAGTGTCTCCTTCGGCAAGCTCACGGCCTATACCCCCAAGGAGCTCGAACCCGGCCTGAGCATGCTGGGGGGCGATATCTACTCGCTCCGCAAAGTCTCGGATGACGTGGATATGATTCGCGACTACTACGGCGCCAAGGGCTATGCCGATGCCTTCGTGCGCCCGGATATCACTGAAGCCGGCGTCGATGACAAGGGCAACCGCCTCATCGACATCCGCTACGACGTGGAAGAGGGCGACCGCTACAAGGTGGGACGTATCAATGTACGCGGCAACACCAAGACCAAGCAGCACGTCATCCTCCGCGAGCTTCCGCTCAAGCCCGGCCAGAACCTGAACTCCGTGGACCTGGAGACAGCCAAGAAGCGACTGGACAATCTCAACTACTTCGATGATGTTGCCATCTCGCAGGGCATGTCCAACACCGCCGGATACCGCGATATCAACATCTCCGTGGCGGAGAAGATGACCGGCAACCTGACCTTCGGTGTGGCCTTCTCCACGGTGGAGAACGTCTACCTGTACACCACGGTGACTCAGTCGAACTTCGATATCCGTGGCTTCCTGGGTGGTTCATTCGTGGGTGGCGGCCAGCGTCTTACCCTCTCGGGTAAGCTCGGTACAGAATATCAGAACGCCTCCGTCTTCCTGATGGAGCCCTGGTTCCTCGACCGCAAGCTGGCCCTCTCCAACGAGCTGTTCTATACCCGCTCCACTTACATGAGCGATTATTATGAACAGACAAACTACGGCTGGGAAATCGGTCTGCGCAAGGCGGTCTCCGACCTCGCCGCTGTCCGCTTCAACTATCGCCTGGAGAACTACACCATCGACCCCGAGTTCAACGCCCCGGCTTTCTTCCGCGCAGCTGAGGGCGACTACACCCGCAGCCACTTCCGCGTCGCCTACACCTACGACTCCCGCGATGCTGCCATCACCCCGCGCAGCGGCGGCAACCTCGAGACCTTCGCCGGCTACAGCGGCCCGGGCAGCACGGTTGAGACCTACACCGTCGGCCTCAGCGGCTCGTACTACTACAACTCCATCTGGGATTCCATCCTCAGCGTGAACTTCGGCCTGCAGACCGTCGACACCATCGACAGCAATGAAGAAGTACCCATCTTCGAGCGTTGCTACCTGGGTGGCCCGAACAACCTGCGCGGCTTCCGCTTCCGCGATGTCGGTATGGTCAACGAAAAACTCGCCGGCGATGAAACGATGGGTGGCAACAGCTCATTCTACGCACAGTTTGAGGTCACCGTGCCGCTGGTGGAATCCATGCGCCTGGCATTCTTCGTTGATGCCGGTTTCGTCCACGCCGACAGCTTCGACTTCGAACCGACTGAGTGGGCTGCTGACTACGGTATCGGTCTGCGCATCAACCTGCCCATGGGTCCGCTGGCCGTGGACTACGCCATCCCCTTCGAATCCAACAACGCAGCGGATGACGATGGCCAGTTCCAGTTCTACGTGGACTACAAGTACTGATTCGGCCTCTCTCAGCTGAACAAAAAAATCGCCTGTCGGCTTGAATCCGGCAGGCGATTTTTTGGTTCCTGAGCGTCAGGCTAGCGGCTTACTCTGCCCGCAGCACATCCACACAGATGGCGGACCAGGTCTCCAGCTTCTCATACAGCGGCCCTGCCAGCTCATCCAGCTCACGGAACCCGAGATTGGCCAGCGCCTTCTCATTGGGCGCCACCTCATCACTATCCAGGTCAAAGCGATGCACGATACCCAGGTGAACCGAGCCCACCTCATTGGTATCATCATTGATGACGGCGTAGAGCTGCTGCTGCGCATCGCCGGAGAAGGTGATTTCTTCGCGAATCTCGCGCTCCACCCCGGCCAGGTAGGTGCTCAGATTTTCGGCCAGACCATCGATGGGGTTGATATGTCCCCCGATACCCAGCGACCATTTATCGTGCAGGCGCGTCTCATTGCCCTTGGCCGTGCGAGAATAGGCCAGCACCCTGCCCTCGTGGCAGAAGATGGCGTAGGCAATAATCTGCTTGAACTGCGGAGACTCCTCAGCCAGCTCACGATCCATGAAATGAGCTACGCCCGGCTTCAAAAAGGCATTGAGATAATCCTGCGGATTCATCCGCACCCCGTTAAACGCCCCGACTGCTTCAAAAGCCTCACGAGGCACTACCAAAACCTGTTCTCCGTTATAGCGTGACATGCCGCTACTCTACTCCTGCACCGCCTTCCGGTCAAGCAAATTGAAAACAACGCGCGACGAATTCAACGTTCATCATGCGAGCAGAGCGGGCGGAACTCTTATTACTCCGGCAATTAAAGGATATTGCTCTGCCGATATGACAAATGGAAATTTGCCGGGAAGTACGAAGTCAAAAGGACGATGGACAAGGTACAGAATTCCGCTCGCTCTGCTCGCATGATGAACGATGAAGGACGCGTAGCGTTAGTTGAAACCATCTGCGCGCAGCGCAGCGAACGTTGAATTCGTAAGTCGCCTGCCACGGCGAAGCCTTCGGCGGAGACGGGTCATTCGTCAATCGTACTTCCCTACAACTTCCCCTTTGGCGGGCACACCGAGGTCGCCACTGCGCCAGCTCCGGCGCGGGCAAGACAAAGCGAAAAAACTGCTCTCCGCCTGTGGCAGAGAGCAGCCTTTCGGTAAAAATAGATGGGAAAGCCTATCAGGCTTCAGCGGCAGGGGTCTCCTCCACCTTCTCACCCTTGACCACGAGCACCACCTTGACGGTAGCGGTAACCTGGGCGTGAAGCTTGGCGGCCACCTCGTAGGTGCCGGACTTCTTAAGCGGCTTCTCAAGCTCGATGCTGTGGCGATCGATCTCGATACCAAGAGCAGCCAGACCCTCTGTGATCTGCTGATTGGTGATGGCGCCGAACACCTTGCCATTCTCGCCGGCCTCGAGGGTGAGGTTCACCGTGACGTCAGCAATCTTGGCAGCGATCTCCCGGAAGTTGGCCAGCTCAGCGGCCTCGCGCTCTGCGCGCTTCTTCTGGAGCATGTTGATGAAACGCTGGTTGGCGGGAGTAGCCTCGAACGCAAGCCCCTGAGGAATCAGGTAATTGCGGCCGTAACCAGCCTTCACGGTAACGAGGTCGGCTTCACAGCCCAGACCATCGATCTTCGTAGCGAGAATAACTTTCATGTTAGCCATAACTCAGTATATTCGGGTTAAGTGAGCGGCTTATGTACAACATTTCTGCCGGAAAGTCAAGGAAAACCTGCACCGATGAACGTTATTTGCTCCGTTTTTCAGCTTTCTTCGCTTTCCCGGTGCCTTTTTTTGCCTTGGCAGCAGGCTTGCGCTCGACGGGCAGCGTCTCGCCGGTGAGGATACTCTTCAGCGGGAAACTCAGGAAGCAGATACCGCGCTCGCTGCGGCCGGGACGGCGGATACAGGTCTCGTAGAATACCCCCACGGTTTTGGCATCGATCTGAACCAGGCTGGAATAGCCCATGCAGTTGCGCGTGTCGTAGAGGTAGCCCTCACTCCAGGTCTTGCCCTCATCGTCAGAGTAGCGGATGGTCATCGTGTTGCGCCCGCCGGATTTGGGGTTCGAGAAGAGGAGCAGATTCTGCTTCTTCGTCTTGAATCGGATGAGTGAGGCCTGGCAGGTAGGCTCGCGGAGGGTGTTATTGTTGGTATCGTGGGGCTGCCAGCTCTCGCCCATGTCGTGCGTCACGTAGACGATACGATTACCCTGGCGCGCCTCGTTGCGGCAGTTAATCATGATACCGCCGTCCTGCAGCTCCACCACCTGACACTCCGAAGTGGCGTGCGGCACGCCCTTGCCGTATACCCAGTTCTTGCCGCCGTCCTTCGAGTAGCAGATAGTGCTCATGCACTGCGGCTTGGCTCCGCGCTCCCAGATCTGGGCAGGGAAGACGATAGTGCCATCACGGAGCACAATACCGTTACCGGGGCCGGCGAGGATGGTGGTCCACTGCTCCTGCTTGATCTGCTTCGTCGGGTTGATGCACTCGCGGCTCCAGGTCTTGCCGTCGTCATCGCTGTATACCATCTCCCACTGCCCGGTGGAGGCGGGGTCGAACCCGGTTTTCGATGTCCACAGCGATGCCCCGCCGGCAAAGTGACAGGCCAACGCCTGCATCCAGATACGCCCTTTCTTGTCCTGCAGGATGCAGGGGTCACCGCAGCCGTTGTCACCGCCGGGGCCGGCATCCATCCCCACCGCCGGGGTGCTCCAGGTCTGGCCGCCGTCCTCCGAGCGCACAACGGCCACATCGATATCGGCGCAGAGATCGCGCTCGTGGGTATAGCGGGCATCGAAGCACCCCACCAGCGTCCGCTCTCTGGTGCGGATAAGGCCGGGTATACGGAAGGCCAGGCACTCGCGCGGTGCGGCGCCATCAGACTGGTTGCCCACGGTCTCGCCCGGCACCGCCACCATATAGCCGATACGCTGGGTGATGGGCTCGCCGCCCAGCGAGGTCGTCTCTCCCTCACGGGTCACGCGCACCTCCGAGAAGGTCAGCAGACCGCCCACAGGTGCGACCGAAGTCAGTTGCACATCAAACCAGAGCCAGTTCTCCGCCGCCGCTGCAGGGGCGGCCACCCCCGTGGGTTTCAACGTAATGCCCCCCTTCGCATCAGGGCGCCCCTCAGCCAACACGGCATCCGTCTTGAACTGCTCGCCGTTCTTACCGGTCACCCTCAGGCGCACACACTCCACCGCCTCGGGCGATGATACTTTCAGGCTGATGGCCTCCGGCACCGGTAGACTCCCCTGCCCGCTGCACTCCATGCGCAGCGCAAATGCGGCATTGACAGGTGCACGGTGAAAGATGGGGTAGACCCCGGGCCGATGCAGTGTCACCTTGTCGCACGTAGCATCCTCTGCCTGTACCGGCAGAGGACTCAGCATACCCAATGTCAGCAATGCAAAAATACAGGAACGTATCATATACCTGCATCGTATCAGATTCCCCACGCTGCGACAAGCGCAAAAGTCTGTTGTCTGATTCAATTCATACGTGTCCCCAAAATTGGGGACACGGTGAGTCACGAATGACGAATGAACGGTTCGGCTCACCCGGCAGACGCTGAATCGCCCATCGCAACTCGTCAATCTTCCCTCTCTCCTCCCGCCAGCACCTCCAGCATCCTCTACCTCCCCACCACTCCATCATTATGGATGCTGTAGCAAGCCTAAAATTCGCAAAAGATTAAAATTTTACACCTTACGATGATGGTGCCTGCCAGACAACACCCGTTTTATCGAGGTATGTGCTATCGTTGATGACAGAATAACAACACCGAAGCTCCCCATCAGCATCCATAATGCTGTATTGTGAGGTTGTTGGGCTGTAGCAGGTATTTCAGCATTCCGTCGCGCGAGGAACTGGACACCCCTGCACAATCCACTCTAACCTTATAACAATCAATTCCTACTAATCATGAAGAAAACACTTATCACACTCCTCGCTCTCTGTGGTGTGGCTGCTGCTGACGAACTTACTCCTGTGTGGAGTATGGAAGACATAGATGTCAGCGGTAACACTAATTACCCTATCACCCTGACTGATACAACCATCAGTTCAGCAACTGGTTATACGGCTGTCATTACCCTCAACTGGACGGTGGTTGCAAACGCTCCTCTGTTCTGGCTAGGAACGGATGATGGTAGCGATTACAAGAATTCTACCGCTACCTTTGGTTATAAGGGAGACTCTTATCATGCATCTCTGTTCAACAACACCAACGGTTCTAATCAAGGTGCCGATGATAAGGCTGGAAAGGCTGGTATTACAACCACTTTGCAGGATTACTCTAAAAGTGATACTAATGAAGTTATTACTGCTACAAATAAAAGTACCTCGTTAAAGAATAAGACACTCACCTATTTCCTGACCTCAGAGAATGGTACATCTGCTTTGTATGGTCTTACCAATAATAACGAAGTGGTACAGATTTCAACGCAAACTGGCATGACAGTAGGCAATGTGACCGCTCTGCATGTTGGTCACTGGGGAGCTAATAACAACTATAGTGATGGCACTATGAGCATTGAACTTTACAATGGTGTGATGGAAAAAAACACCATGCAGAGTATGGCTGGTGCTGTAATTCCTGAGCCGACTACAGCCACGCTTTCCCTGCTGGCTCTCGCAGGTCTGGCTGCACGCCGTCGTCGGGCTTCTCGCTGATACGCCCAGACAGACCGCAAGTAATTCAATCTTACATCTAATTAATCAAGGGTCGCTACTCGTCAAAGGGTAGCGGCTCTTTTTATTCTTCCCTCCTGCTAATCAGGTAAATTCTTGTATGATACTCGTTGAATTATCCAAGTTATTGAAAGATGGTAAGATTGACAAACACGCCTCACGCTCCTCTCAATTTCTGCAACTCGTAGATGCCGTATTTGATGAAGCCGCCAAGCAGATGACGATTGAGGAGCAGGACGAAGATACAAGAACTGATGAAGAACAGTTGCTTGACTGCTTTTATGAAGCAACACCGCTGACTTTTGAGCAGATGGTAAGGAAGTATTACAGACAGCCTGGAAAACGCAGAAAGTGATTGCGGGTTTGACTTTGTAAGGCTGACTGCACGGAACTATACCCCTTACTCACACCACCTTTGATGGTAAGCACTTACCAAGAATGATAAAGCACAAAACTATTGTAAAAATTTTCACGGAATTTTGATGCCGATTTTCAACCTTGCTATCCTTTTTACGTTTCATAGCATTTTCTATTAGAATGACTTATGAAAACAACTTCTGTATAAGGACAGGTCGTTTTCACGAAGCACCCTTACAGATAACTGCCCCCCCTGTGACGATGAGCATCCGAGTAAAAAACAACTCGGAAAAGTGGAACGGTTACAAAGTGGCAGTCAATCTTACCCGACCTCGGTCAGAAACAGGGTGAGTGTGCCTGTGGTGCAGGTGACGGAGAGATACCCCTGTGAATTATCCGAGAAAACGGCTTATCACTAGAATTTCCTGTTTTCGCCTTTTCTATTGATAATAAGGCGTATAGCGTCCGAGTAAAATCCGAGTTGCTGGTATGCGTTTTCAGCCGTTTTTGGGTGGTTTTTGAGAATGGTTACAAAAGCAAGAGGGAGTTACTTTTTATCGTAACTCCCTCATTTTCAGTTATACGCACGAGAGGACTCGAACCTCCACGACTCTCATCACTAGAACCTGAAACTAGCGCGTCTACCAATTCCGCCACGTGCGCATTTGGATTTGGTGCGGGCGCATTTAATCACATTCGGACACGAAAAGCAAGACAAATTTCACAAAAAAAGGAAAAAAGTGCAAAATAAGGGGTAGGAAGCGGCTTGCAGGGGCGAACAAGAGGTGATATAATGGCACTCGGATGGAACACACAGCGTCGGCAGATACCCCGGGCTCAGCAGCACTCCGCCCCGGACGGCGGCATGCCAAGAGGCCGGAAGGCACCAAACCGATCGTCCCGGATCACGAAATCGTGCGGATGATAGGCAGCGGGGCGTATGGCGAGGTGTGGCTGGCGCGCTCAGTGACGGGAGCCTACCGAGCCATCAAGGTGGTGTGGCGAGAGGATTTTGCCGACGAGGCATTGTTCATCCGAGAGTTCGAAGGGGTGCTGAACTATGAACCCATCGCGAGAGATATACCGGGGCTGGTGCATATTTTGCACGTGGGGCAGCACCAGGGGGAAGAGACGCACTACTTCTACGTGATGGAACTGGCAGACGATGCCTACGCCGGCATCCACATGGAGCCTGATTCCTACGTACCCCGTACCCTGCAGAGCGATATGAAGCAGTATGGCAGGCGAGCCATGCCGCTCGATTATGTGCTGGAGGTAGGGTGCCAGCTGGCACGAGCGCTCGAAGCACTGCACGCCGAGGGGCTGACGCACCGCGATGTCAAACCCACCAATATCATCTTCGTCAACGGGCGAGCCAAGCTGGCAGACGCCGGTCTCGTGGCGACCAGCAGTCAACGCACTTACGTCGGCACGGAGGGATATATCCCGCCGGAAGGACCCGGTACTCCCCGCGCGGATGTGTATGCCCTGGCCAAGGTGCTCTACGAGATGAGTACAGGGATGGATCGGCTGAGCTTCCCCGCGCTGCCGGAAAGTCTGCCGGAGGGTACGGAGCACCGCCGATGGCTGAAGTTCAACCAGCTCATCTGCCGGGCAGCAGAACCGCGAATAGGCAAGAACAGTATCGCAACAGCGCAGAGTTTCGCCGAGCTGCTGGAGGAGCTGCGCGATGACGTCCCCCACATCCGCCGCCGCAAGAAAAGACACGAAGCCAGAAAAAAGAAAAAGGAGACCCGCAAGGCTCCCCTGGTCATCGGTCTGCTGAGTGCAGGTCTTCTCGCCGCGCTGAGCACACATTTCCTGCCGGATGATACGCCGGCGCGCATCCGGCAGGCGCTGGCGGTACTGGCGGGTCGGCCTCAACCACCGGCTCACCCGGAACAGGAACCCAAGGAAATCGCCCCGCCCCCACCCCAACCTACCGGTAAGGGACAACTCTTCATCGGCAGTGTGCCCAGTGCGGCTTCGGTCTACACGGCAGCCGGAGAATACCTGGACGAGACACCCTACGGCCCCGTCACCCTCAAATCCGGGCGTCAGGTGGCTTTCATCCTGAGGAAGGATGGCTTCGCCGACACCTACGTCAAGGGGGTCATCCCCGATGATAAGATGCTCTCCCTCACGCCGGAGCTGCGCCCCTACCGTCCCCCGCACACCGGAGCTGCGTGGAAAGATGCGCTCGGCACCGAATATACCCCCGAAGGCGGGCTGCACCGGGCAGTCGCCCCGATCACAGCAGAGCATTTCCGACAATTTATCGAAAGCGCCCCGGAGACGAACGGACGCTTCCGCTACGAGACAGACGGAGCCTACATACGCACCTCTCGCGAGGCCATCAACGCCTATACCCTGTGGCTCACCGGGCTGTGCGAGGAAGCAGGTACGATCGGGCCGGACCATTCACTCACCGCACGTCCCGAACCGGGTACCGAATCGGGCTCCGACATGTGCGGCTACCGCCTCTACACCCTGCTGGTACAGAAAACTCCCATCAGCATCTATTCCAATCCGACCGGGGCAAGCGTCTCGCTCAATGGACTGCCTCTGGGGGTGACGCCCATGCAGAACGTTCGCGTCCCGCTGGCACCCTATCTTCTGGAAGTACGTCTGCCCGGCTACTCACCGGCCCGGCGCAGTGGGCTGTCGCCCCGCGACCTGGTGCTCAATCTCAACCTGCAGCCCAACAACTCACTCATCTTCGGCACCGAATGGATCAACAGCCTCGGTATGAAGTTCCACCCCGTCAGTCCCACCCTCATGGCCTGTGCTACGGAGGTGCGGGTCTCTGACTACCGCCAGTTCTGCAAATCGACCGGGGCTCCGCTGCCGGAGCTCCCCGGCTTCGAACAGAACGAGCACCACCCGGTCGTCATGGTCTCACGCACCGATGCTGAAAAATTCGCCGAATGGCTCACGGAAAGCGAACGCGCCAACGGTCTGCTGGAAAAAGAAGAAAGCTACCGACTGCCGACGGATACCGAATGGAGTATGCTGGCAGGCTGCCCTGCGGAAAAGGGCTCCAGCCCCTATGATCGGCACCGGCAGCACGTCACCGCCAACACCACCTATCCCTGGGGCAAGGTGTGGCCGCCTCCTCGGGGTGCCGGCAATTATGCCGACATGAGCGCGCTGGGATCACGCCCGGCCGCCCACACACTGCCGCGCTACCGCGATGGATTCGCCCATACGGCTCCGGTGGGGTCATTCGAGCCCAATGCCCTGAGCCTGCATGATTTATCAGGCAATGTTCAGGAGTGGGTCAGTGATTCCTACGGCGGCCCGGCAGATTTCCCCTTCCGCAACTACGGTGTCACTCGTGGAGGCGATTACAACTCGTTCCGCCCGGGGCAACTCTCCTCCCACAGTCGCATCCCCCATCCACCGGTGATGAAACGTGCCACCATCGGATTCCGCCTTGTCCTGGAGCGCAAGCAAGAGAAACTGTCGGACTGAACAGAACCGACTATATGGACAATCGACTTTGTCGGAATTGACGAATGACCCGTCTCTGCCGAAAGCTTCGCCGTGGCAGGCGACTTACGAATTCAACGTTCGATGCGCTGCGCGCAGATGGTTTCAACTAACGCTAAGCGTCCTTCATCGTTCATCATGCGAGCAGAGCGAGCGGAATTTCAAATTCGTCAATCATCACTCCCAATTCGTAATTTCAAAAGAATCAACGCCCGCTTCGCGTCAGTCACAGCCACAAAACCGGCACCCCCTTATGGGAGTACCGGCCTGTCTTATCGCATGGAAAAAATGTTACAGATGCGGCTTATGCAGCGGGCTGCTCAGCAGGAGCGGGCTGATTGCCCGGGCAGTTGCAGGGAGCACCCTGAGGAGCGGGAGCGCCGCACTTCGGACCACGGGGAGCGCCGCAGCGGGGACCCTTCGGGCCGCGCTTGCCGCACTTACCGCCACGCTCGGCACGCTTCTTCTCGAACTCAGCCTTGGCAGCAGCCTTCTCGGCGTCATCAAGCTGGCCGTCCTTGTTGGCATCGAACTTCTCCAGCATCTTCTTCTCGAAAGCGGCCTTCATCTCCGCGCGCTTGGCCTCAAAATCAGCCTTCACAGCAGCCTTCTCGGCGTCATCGAGCTGACCGTCCTTGTTGGCATCAAACTTCTCCATGAACTTGGCGCGGCACTCATCCTTCTGCTCCGGGCTCATGTGACGAGGACCGCGAGGACCGCCGCAACGGGGACCCTTCGGGCCGCGATGACCGCACTTCGGGCCACGCTCAGCGCGCATTTTCTCGAAATCAGCCTTGGCGGCAGCCTTCTCGGCATCATCCAGCTGACCGTCCTTGTTGGCATCGAACTTCTCCAGCATCTTCTTCTCGAAAGCGGCCTTCATCTCCGCGCGCTTGGCCTCAAAATCAGCCTTGGCGGCAGCCTTCTCGGCATCATCGAGCTGGCCGTCCTTGTTGGCATCGAACTTCTCCAGCATCATCTTGTGGAAGTCCGGGCGCTGGCCGGGCTTACCACAGCAGGGCTTGGCAGGAGCGCAGGGCATAGCCTTGCAGCAGGGCTTCTGAGCGGGGCACTGCTCCGGGGCAGCGTCCTGAGCCATCACCGGCAGAGCGGCGAACAGAGCGAAAAAGAGGGATTTCTTCATATCGTGATTTCTGTTTGTTGTTAAGTGGATTGGCGAGGTACTTCTGTCTCGCCTCACTCCCATGAACGCAGCTATTCCCCATTTTTCTACACCGTTTTTTACTTTTTTCACATTTTTCTTTTATTTTCCCGGTTTTCATCGCCCAAAATCAGTCGCCATCGGCTAATGACGGCTAATTATCGGCTAAATTAGCCGATAAAAGTTGACATAAAGCAGCCACATGGTACAATACGTTCATGAAGCGTCGCAGAACAATTCCTGTTTTGAGAGAACTTCTGGAAAAGGATACGGGGAATCTGGCAGATATCATGCTCAAGGCTCGCCCGGAAGCCCTGCGGATGGATAGATATTTGAGCTGGCAGGAGTTGTACTACAGAAAAGCCCCGGAGGGGCTGACTACGGAGCAATGGTGGCTTGGGCTCAAGCTGCACCGCACTCAGGCGCGGCAGGATATCCGGCTCTTTAATGCAACGGGTCAGCCATTCAGCTTTGCCCCCACGCAATACATCCAGCAATATCTGCACAAAATCGATCGCGCATCGGGCACCATGTTCATGACCGACGCCCATGATGTTTTTTCAGTAACGGAACGAGACAAGTACCTGCTGACCTCTCTGGCCGAAGAGGCCATCATGTCCAGCATGCTGGAAGGTGCCGTTGTAACTCGCTCGGAGGCGCGGGAACTCATTCGCAGCAATCGTCCCCCCAGAGATGAACATGAACAAATGGTGATGAATAACTACCGCACCATGCGGATGATATTGCAGCACAAGGATGAACCGCTCACGCCTGCTTTCATTCTTTCCCTTCACCGCAGCATGGTGGAAGGAACGCTGAAGTCTCCCGAAAAAGCCGGACAGCTTAGGCGGGACGAGGACAGGGTATACATAGAAGATACCCGCAGCGGAGACGTTATCCACAGGCCGCCCGCGGCAGACAGTCTGGAAGAGCGCCTGGAAGCTCTTTGCGCTTTTGCCAATGATAGTGGTGATGAGAACTATATCCACCCCATCATCCGCGCCATCATTCTGCATTTTCAGTTAGCTTACGACCATCCTTTTGTGGACGGCAACGGCAGAACGGCGCGTTCTCTCTTCTATTGGGGAATGCTCCATGCCGGCTACTGGCTTTTTGAGTATATCTCCGTTTCCCGGGAAATATATCAGCACTCGCGCAGCTATTACGAGGCCTTTCTGAACACAGAGGAAGACGATAACGACCTCAACTACTTCATCATCGACCAATTGGACACCATTTATGAATCCGTTGTCAGCCTGATGCAGCACCTGCGCACCAAACAACAGCTGCAGGAGCAGCTGCAACAGTCCCTGTCCGGAATTCCCCACATCAATTACCGGCAAAGGAACGTCCTGCTGCATTTCCTGCAACACCCCAACAGCCATACCACCGTAAGCCTGCATTGCAGAGAATACAACGTCGTCCGCCAAACGGCTCGCACCGACCTGACCGGATTGGAAAAGCCGGGCTTGCTCTGCACAGAGGTGGTTTCTCGGGAGTTTATCTTCAAACCGGTTCCGAATCTGGAACAGAAACTCCGTGATTTCATCGCCCAAAATCAGCCGCCATCGGCTAATGACGGCTAATTATCGGCTAAATTAGCCGATAAAATCACTCTTTTACGGCTAAACAGCCGTGCTGCATCCGTTTTGCAGATGCCGCACGGCTGTTTGTCGGGGTTATTGCTCCGGCAATTAAAGGATGTTGCTCTGCCGATACGCCAAATGGAAAGTTGTAGGGAAGTACGATTGACGAATGACGAAGTACGAATGAAAAGTTCGCTGCGCTGCGCGCAGATGGTTTCAACTAACGCTAAGCGTC
>JAFQSQ010000027.1 GCA_017409465.1 Akkermansia sp.
AATTAATTCAACGCCGCGCCTATGGCTATCGTAACTTTCAGAACTACCGATTAAGAGTCTTAATTGAATGTGGGCACATTGTGATATGAAAATTCAAATTCCACACTTTTTGCTATTGACCCCACTTTTTGCTATTGACCCAATGAGTTCGGATTTATGCAACGCTCCGGCTTCGGCTGAGCCTACGCCGAGACTGGGGGAGCTGCCCGGCTCCGTCCGCTAGCGCGTTCTACGCCGAGGCTAGGCTTCGTTCTCGTTGCATCATGAGCGAAGCTCAGATGCAACTCGTCTACGCGCCGTCAGGCCTAATCGGCCTGCCTGGGCGTAGAAAAACAGCGTATCAGGTGACCTGATACGCTGTTTTACGAAGCCTGGAGCTAACGAGCCATCAGCTTGGAAAAATTGAGCCCCGAATTCGATTTTTTCGTTTTTCCTACGTTCAGCTCAAACCAACATGAAATCACATTATAATATATTGGATAGAAGCGTTTTATGAAATCGGCTTCGCTATTCTGGATCCTGTCACATCGCTTGTAAGAGGTCTGGCAAAATGAAATACAGCAATCGCGGAGCTCATCCTACATATATTTTTATTGACCTCGTTCTTGACAATTGACCCACAATTGTGCATAATCACAAACATGCTAACTGAGCTTAAGTTAAAAAACTTCACTCGATTCCAAAATCATACTTTTCGATTTTCACCCAAGCTTAATGTGTTCATTGGAGAGAATGGCACAGGAAAATCGCATCTTATGAAACTATTGCACGCGAATTTGAGAGCTCTTAACAAAAACAAAAACACACCGTCCACATTTTCTAAGGCATATTTAGAAACAACTATTGCCAATAGGCTCAAAGGGGTATTTATGCCGGATTCCCTCGGACGCTTGGCTATGCGAATGAGAGGGCACGCCCGAGCTGAAGTAGAAATGACCATCCGAAAAAGTTCGAAAATAAATCTTTCATATAATTTTTCGACCAAGTCGGCATCTGCAGTAACTATCGTTGAGGCGCCTCAAGAAAGTTTGTCACTACAAAGCGTTTTTATCCCTACTCGTGAAATGCTTTCAATTTACCCCGGTTTCACCTCAGCGTATGATTCCCTACAAATTCCTTTTGATGAAACATGGCGCGATTTGGCAGATTTGCTTGGACGTCCTCTGACAAAAGGCTCCCATGCAGAGAGCACGCGGGTTCTGCTGGAACCGTTGGAACAAGTAATGAATGGTCACGTTATCTCAGAGTTTGGAAGATTTTATCTAAAAAACAACACAGGAAAGCTCGAGGCTCACCTGTTGGCTGAAGGGCTTCGAAAAATAGCAACGCTTGCCCACCTTATTGCTAATAAGTCGCTCACAAAACACTCAATCCTCTTCTGGGATGAACCGGAAGCTAATTTAAACCCCAAACTTATTAAGTTGGTTGCTCAGACCATCATCAGCCTGTCTAAAAATATGCAGGTCTTTGTTAGTACTCACAGTATGTTCCTGCTGCGTGAACTATACATAATTGCACAGCAAGAACACAGTAAAAATGAATACAATTATTTCTCAATGGCAGCTCAGGCTGATAGAAGCGATGTAGATGTGTACACTTCACATTCTCTGGATGGGTTGGAGGTATTAACTACTTTGGAATATCAGGCCGACCAAGATAATGCTCTTCTTGAATTGTTTAGCAATGGCATCTAATATACAGTTAAAGTCAATCATAACAGTAGATTCCTCCGTAGAATACGATTCCTCCGGAAAAGGAATTGTGTTTTTCGATTTCGATTCTTGGGCAACAAACAAAGCCGTACGCGGATGTGATTGCATTTCAAAGATTGACTTGATTACAACAACGCTTCAACTAGATACACCAACATGGTTTATTGAAATTAAAGATTTTCGCTATATTCACCATATGCCCAATGAAAAGAACATAACGGGTATAGGATACACACTTGAAAAAAAAATAATGGGCACCTGCAAAATATTGTCCAGTCCTGACTGTATACCAGAAGTTAAGTCATTGCAACCCGATTCAGGAGTAACAAATTTTCTGTTTCACTACGAGATGCCCCTCGCAACAAATACATCTGCTTACTTCCCTTCAGGGTACCCAATAACTGCTATTCAACACCTCAAAACTAATTCAAATATTTGTTCTATGTTCAAGAATATGTATGTGGCAAATGCAAAAATGATGAACGCATCTGACATCTACCCTTGGACTATCAAATTGACTGATAACCGGAAATAAAACTCTACATAATTTCGGAGTAAGTAGGGGATAGATACTCCGAAGCTTACGTTGACAAACGCATTATAAAAAAACGATGCAAACTTCTATACTATACGTAGAGGTTAGTATTATTGGTTCGACTTCCCCTACAGAGAGTTCTTTGACGGTCTCCAGCAACCAAATCGAAGGAATCAGCCAACAAGTTCTAGACGGAGCTCATTCAGGCAATCACCGGCTTACCCAATATTCGGTGGTGGCATCGCAATGTCGCGCGAACAGGGTTCGCCATTAATGGCTTTATCAATCACTATCCGGATTTTATCGTGAGAACGTGCTCAGGGAAGATAGTCAACATCGAGACCAAGGGCGACCATCTGGCCAATGAGGAGACTCTGGCCAAGCTGCACTTGGGCAGGAAACGCGTAATAACATGCCCGCAGTGTGCGACTCTTTATTAGAAAATCCGCACTTTATGCCATTTTTTTGTTGCGGATTCGGGGATGTGATGTGTTAATATGGATTAGAAGATATGATGGAACCGGAGGACTACGAGACGATGCACCGGGTACTGGAGCGGTCAAAAGTATTGAATGACCTCATTCAGGAAATGGATCTGGATATGCCCCTTACGCCGACAGCTCTGGAAGAGATTGAAGCGTACCGGGTACGCCGTTATGCTGAAGAATGCTTCTATCGGGAAACGCTTGATGCTCCCGACCTGGAGCTGTACGATTCCTACGAGGCGAAGCACTCTGCAGGGATGCAGGCGGCACTGACTGCCGGAGCGAATCCGAATTTGCCGATTTGTTGGGAATGCGCTTCGTTGGCCTCAGATGCCGTTCGTTGCGGTTGGGCTGAGGGGGCGGAGCTTTTGCTGGATGCCGGGTCTTCGCCCCTGGAGGACGATGCTCAGTTACTCATCGACCTGTGTTGTAATGGGCCATCAAGCTTGTTGAAAAAGGCGCTGTTGTTGTGTGATTTACCGCCAGACTGGCAAGGTGGTCCGGATTTTATGAATTTGGCTGCCTATGCTGCAGCTGCCGGTCAGGTTGATTGCTTGCGTGCCTTGCGTGAGTGTGGCATGGATTTGCTGGCGGGCGATGGTAGGGCTCTTTGCGAAGCGTGCAAGGAAAATAAGCCCGAAGCCGTGCGTTATCTGGTGTATGATTGTAGAGCGCCTCTGGAAGAAGAGTATGATGACTGGAGCCCTCTCTTTTATGCGGCTCAATATGATGCTATGGACTGTGCCCGTATATTGTTGAAAGCCGGTGCAAATCCGCTTCATGAAGATATTTGCGGCAATACTCCATTCAAATGGGCAGCGTCAGACAACATGCATATGTTGTTGGAGGAGGCAAAAAGAAAAAGACGTTGGTAATGTAGCCCGTCAATTGCCTACATAAACGTTTCTCTCATTTGGGTAAACACCACTCTGTCTGCTCTGTGTGTGGTGCACCCGGCGGGGGATTTAGAAATGCTTAATAGCATAGGCTCTGCCGGTGCCTGTTTTAAGATAGCGTTTGTACGCAAAAGCTTTTCCTTGTCACGAAAAGCGATGGCAGTTTCATTATACCACGCGGGTGTGGCCCGGCTTCGAGTCTCGCTACCGCTCGCTTTCTACGCCGAGGCTAGGCTTCTTACCATTTGGTCTGTAAGACCAAATGGCCTACGCCTGCGGCAGCCATACTGGCCTGCCTGGGCGTAGAAAAACAGCGTATCAGGTGACCTGATACGCTGTTTTACGAAGCCTGGAGCATAGCGGGTTCGAACCGCTGACCTCTTCAATGCCATTGAAGCGCTCTACCAACTGAGCTAATACCCCGTCTTTGTGTTATCCCTCATGGGAACAGGCAGATTATACACAGATTTACCGATCATTGCAAGCTTAAAATGCAATTTTTTTAAAAAATTCTCTTATTCAGCCTAATTTGAGGTCTGATTTCAGGGCGAGAGTGACCTGATCATGCCAATTGACAACGGGGTCAACAATGGGAACACCGGCTTCTGCAATGAGATGGCAGACGGCTAGTCCGGAGGTTGCGCTTTCATAGGCTCGAAGCCAGTCAACAGCGGCGGCATCGGTCTCCCAATCGGAATGGAGGGGGAGAGGGAAGCGCTTCAGGCCGCGGTAAAAGGGTTTGGGAGATACGCGCGCACGCCAGCAGCGCTGCAAGCGACACAGGCGCGCGTAGCGGGGATCGACATGTAAGCACGTGAACAGCTCGGTCATGCGCGGTGAAAGCAGGCTGATACCCTGCCCTGCCAGAATCAGGCGCCATCCATGAGCGGTGCGGTAGACTCGTATACCAAGGGAGGTAT
Source organism: Akkermansia sp. (assembly GCA_017409465.1). Taxonomy (GTDB): domain Bacteria; phylum Verrucomicrobiota; class Verrucomicrobiia; order Verrucomicrobiales; family Akkermansiaceae; genus Akkermansia. The sequence goes on from JAFQSQ010000027.1 coordinate 4,549, forward strand.
CAGCCGAGCAGAGTGAGTGGATGCGCTGCAGGAGTCGCTCCTCATCCGACAGGCCACGCCCGATGAGGGAGCGAAGGATATTTCCCAGCGAATCAGGCACTGTATCTACGTCGGCAAAACAGACGGTGGTGGTGTTCAGGACGGCGCATCCGTAGTGGTTACGGGTCACGATGTTCTGCGCATCGGATACGGCCAGTATCTGTTCGTAGATGGGGGCGTGGTATTCATCAGCAGACGCGACCATAGTGGGTGCATCGTTCAGGCGACGACGAGCATCATCCAGCGAGGTATCAGAGGCGGCATATCGGCGGAGCGACTTGCCATCTCGCTGATGCCGCTCACATATCCAATAGGGTGGTATCTTCATTCACTGCCTATACTACCACTGATGCGACCTCAAGGCAATCAAGAAAAACTGCTTCCCCTGTCCTGATACAGGGGAAGCAGCTGTGTCAAAGTTGCTGATTCAACATCGAAACCGGACTTAAGCCTCCTCGGTGGAGGTGGAACCGGTGGCAGTGGTGGTGGCGGGAGCCACGGGTGCGGTCAGCTGGGGCAGGTCGATGATCTCGATGAGCGCCATGGGAGCGCTGTCGGTCATGCGCTGGCCGAGCTTGACGATGCGGGTGTAGCCGCCCTGACGATCCTTGGCAGCCTCAGCCACGACGCTGAAGAGCTTGGCAACCACCTTGGGCTGGGGAAGCGTGGCCAGAGCCTGACGACGAGCGTGCAGAGAGCCGTTCTTACCAAGGGTGATGAGCTTCTCGACGTAGGGGCGAAGAGCCTTGGCCTTGGCCAGGGTGGTGGTGATGCGACCGTGGGAAATCAGGCTGCATGCCTGGTTGGCAAGAAGAGCCTTGCGGTGGGAAGCCTTGCGCTGCAGCTTGGGCTTTTTAACTCCGTGTCTCATAGTATGTGATGTAGGTTATGGGGTTAATATGTTTATTCTGTATTCGGAATCTTTACTCATCGTCCTCGTCGTCGCCGAAGACACTGATGTTGTGGGAAATAAGGGCCTGGAGGTCGGTGGCGCGCACTTCGTCATCGGCAGCACGCATACGAGAAGCAGGCGTGGGCGAGGCGAGAAGCTTGGCGTCGAACTGCATGCCCAGAGAGAGGCCGTGCTGCACCAGCTTGTCCTTGATTTCGTTGAGGGACTTCTTACCGAAGTTGCGGTACTTGAGCATTTCGCTCTCGGTCTTCATGGCGAGCTGACCCACGGTGGTGATGTTGGCGTTGTTGAGGCAGTTGGCAGCACGCACGGACAGCTCGATTTCGTTCACGCTCATGTTGAGCAGCTTGCGGAGCTGGGCGGTGTTGGCATCCTGCTCGCCGCCGGAGGCCTTGTCGAACTCGACACGGCGGTCATCGCTCTGGACGAACACGTCGAGGTGGTGGCGCATGATGCTGGCAGCCTGGAGCATGGCATCGCGGGGGCTGACGCGACCGTCGGTCCAAACGTCAAGCACGAGCTTGTCGAACTCGGTCATCTGACCCACACGGGCGTTGTCCACGGCATACTTCACACGAGTCACCGGGGAGAAGATGGAGTCAATCGGAATCACGCCGATGGGGCGATCCTTATCGTTGTTGTCATCAGCGGTGTGGAAACCACGACCGACGTTCACCTCGAAGTCGCAGTCGAAGATAGTGCTCTGGTCAAGGTGGCAGATAATCTGGTCTTTGTTGACAACGCTGTAGATGTGGTCGTCCTGGATGTCACCGGCGGTCACAACACCCTGCTTGGTCACGCGGAGGGAAAGCGTGCGGGGCTCTTTTCCGTGGTGGCGGAACTTCACCTTCTTGAGGTTGAGGATGATTTCGGTCACGTCTTCCACCACGCCGGGCAGAGAGGTGAACTCGTGCTGGGCACCGGCGATGCGGACACTGGTGATGGCGGCACCCTCAAGGGAGCTGAGAAGGACGCGGCGCAGAGAGTTACCCAGAGTGTGACCAAAGCCGGTCTCGATAGGCTCGGCGATGAAGGTCAGGTGGTTGGCATCCTCCTGGTCTTCGATGACCTTGAGGGTGTTCGGAATCTCGAAATGGGCCAGCTGAATGACCCCCTGCTCGTCTTTGATTTCGTCGGACATAGTATTGATGGGGTGACCGGGTTTCCCTCTCTGCGAGCTTGGCTTCAATGTGAAAGAGAGGACCAACGGCCGGGTTTTGATAAACTCGCGCTGCGAAAGGATAGCCTTTCCCCGGTCACTTGGCAAGCCTTTTTTGTGCAAAATGTCAGCTTTTGCTCTATTTCCGGCTTATATCGTCATTATTTCTCATATTTTCATCCAACAGCACAAGGCTTGGTAAAGCGCAAAAAAGGGAGCCGAGCGGCTTTCTGCGGCCACCCGGCTCCGGGACAAGCGTTCTGTAACGATTATCAGAAGTTGAGGCGGTAGCCCACCGTGGCATTCAGGCCGGTATAGGCTGACCCCAGCTCCGCAGCACCATCCACAAAGATGGAACCGGAGATAGCACCCACGGGCACGGTGATACCGGCACCAAGCTCCAGGCTGACCGGGCCGCGCTCGGCAGAGCTGAGCGTACCGGTGGCCGTGGGCACGGTTACCATGGTGTTCTCTACGCTGGCCTCGCGGTCGCCGGCATTGAGCTTCACGAGGGCGCGAGCCTCGAAGATGGAGGCGCGATTGAAGAGGTTCTCACCCACCACGGACTGCATGCGTGCACCGACCCCGATGGTCAGCGTCGTCATGTCCACATCGCCCATCGAGAGTGCAGCATCGCTGCCGCGCTCGGTGTAGGCATCCATCGAGCTGTGAGCCAGGGAGATGTTGAACACAGGCTGCAGGCAGGAGGTACCGTCAACGTCCAGCGCCATCACATAGCCCATCTCGTACATCACACCAAAGTTGGCAGCCTCGGTATCGCCCTGCGTCTTGTAAGAGCCGCCGGAGTAGGACACCATGCGATCCATGGACAGGTCAGACTTACCGAAGGTGGCCACGAAGGTATGCGTCCAACGGCGGTAGGTGGCGCGGGCAAAGCCGCTGATGTAGAAGCTCTCCACATCGGCATCGAGCTGGTCGGCAGACTCCGAGGAGAAGTCACCGCGCAGTGAGCTGAACGCTACACCGAAGGTGAAGCGCGGCGTCACATCCACGTCGAAGCCGAAGGTGCCACCGGTGGTGGTGTAATCATAACCGGGCAGCATGCCGTCCTGATCGAGCGTGCGGTTATCGACCTCAGCATTGATCCAGGCATTGAAGTAGGGCATATTGTGGTTCACGGCACCCTGGTCTACGCCCATGGTCGTGGTACGGTTGCGGATGGCACGCAGCTGGCGCTCGACATCGCCGACAAGGGCCGCACCGAGAGCCGCGGCAGAGGCGCCGCTCACCGCACTGGCCACACGATCCACCTCACCACGCTTACCGGCCACCACGGCGTCATCCAGGGCGTTCATCACGCCGGCCAGATCCGTGTACTCCTTGCTGTGAGCCTGCGGGTTGATGTTCAGCAGCGCCTGATCCATCATGGCCACACCCACGGTACCGGGCTCGCTCAGGCCGGCGACGGATGCCGAGTAGTAATCCGTCACGCGGTCGACGCGGATGGTACCATCAGAGGCCAGTCGAGCATTGGTATAGTACTTGCTCAGCAGAGCCTGCATCGCACGATTACCCGTCAGGCTGACCTCATTGGAGCCACTGACAGTGGGCACGGTCACCAGCTGCGCCAGCACGGCATCCTTCAGCGGGGCGTCGGGGTTGACATCAAGCGCACGCAGATTTTCCTGAGCGGTGACCATCCTGACTACGACATCCGCATTCCGGATGGTGACACTGCCGTCGATAATCACGGGCGCCTTATCGCTGCCGAGGGTCTCAGCAGAGCTTTCCGCACCGAGGCTGACGGTTACCTCAGCATTTTCGATGTAGTTATCCTCACCCGCCAGGTTAAGTGTGTGGAGGGTAACCTTACCGGCCTTCTCATCGATGGCGACATTGTTGATGATGAGCTGAGATTCCGCACCGTCCGTGCCCACGCCGAGGTGAGTCATCGAGGACTTCCCGGTAGTCAGGTTCAGCGTGCCTTCGCCGCCCTCAACGGAGAGGGACAGCCCCTCACCCGCCGCAATGGTCTGGTAGGCACCCTTGACGAACACCACATCAGCTCCGGCGGCGCCATAGGCACCCTGATAATCGCCGCCTACACCGTCAACGAGAATCTTACCCTCGATGGTGGAGGTGGCATCACCATTGAGCTGAGCCGTCGTCAGCACAGCCTCCTCTGCCACGGAAACGGAGGCTCCGTCCGTAAGCGAAGTTGCGCGGTTCACTACCGCATCGGTATGAACCTGCATGCGTGAGCCGTCATTCAGCGCGACGGAATCGAGTGTAATCTCGCCGGCTTCAGCATCCATAGCCAGGATACCGTCGGTTCCTGCAGGCAGGCCGACGTTTACCTGCACACTGTTTGCCTCGAGAGCGACAGCTTTCTCCGGTGCCTTGTTGCTGACGAGGGTCACCACGTCAGGCAGCGTGCCATCCTCAGCGGCAGCATCGCCCTGCACCGTCAGCTTACCGCCGCCATCCAGATTGCGGATAATCATACCTGCAGCAGGAATCGTGGCATTGCCCTCGACGGCATTGCCCACGCCATCAGCGGTCAGGTCAATCTCCTTATTATCGCTCACCAGCACCTGCTGCACATAGTCCAGTGCCTTATAGAGCCCGGCTCCGGAGGGAATCTTGTAGCCGTTATTGGTCAGCATATTGCCGCCAGACGTATCCCACAGCATGCCACCTTCCACCGTTCCCAGACTCAGCAGCAACTCATCGTCTACCACCTTGAGTTCAGCGGTGACGCCACGGCGCACAATCTCCTGCATGATGGAGTCTGCGACGGAGAAGCTGTTCAGCGTATGCCCGCCGATACCGGCAATCAGCTTATAATCGTCGGCAACGATGATGTTGTCAGCTCCCAGCGGCAGGCTATCGATGACACTCTGCGTCAGTTCGATCTGCACGGAATTGACGGCGACGATGGATTCCACCGATACGGCGGCAATCTCCGTGCTCAGGACGTCTTCCTTCAGATCCAGCGTAATCACCGGGGCATCAAGAGCGCCGAATTCATTGCCAATCTTATTGAGCGTGAGAGCCTGAGCCTTCACATCAATAACACCGCCCCGATTGCTGGCCACATCGGTCAGCGTCAGTTTAGCCGAAGAAACCAGCGAGGTTCCCTCCTTCTCGCTATACAGCGAACCGATGACGGAGTCTCCGGACAGCTCTACCGTTGAATCGGTCGTCGCAATCTGTAAGACACTCACATCGACGCTGCCCACCTTCAGAGTACCGGTAGCACGCGTCATGGCGTAGAGAGTACCACCCTTTACAGAGCCGATGTAGCCTCCTGCCTCTACCTGCAGAGTTCCCTCGTTGGTAACGGCCCCGGCGATACCGGCCGTACCGATGGTGAACATTCCCTTGTTCGTAATGGTGACCGCCTCTTCCGCAGAGAGAATCCCGCTCGTGGTGAATATAGCACCGGAACCCACTGTCAGGCTGACGTCATCTGTCAGGCTGGTATCGCCGTGCACCTCCATGTGAGCCGAGTCCGCAATGGTGAGTTTACCGTTGGAATACACCTCGGCGTTCTGGTTCACAAACGTGTTGTTGGCGATGATCAGTTCACCCTGAGCGATAACCATATTCGTAGTCCTCACATCGCCACCGACAAAGGTATAGGAAGGCTTAGACTCCAGCGCCCCCCTAGCAATATCCACGTCGACGAGTGCCGTGTGTACACCGGCTTCATCTACATTGACGATGGATGATGACTCAGGGTCACCGAAGAAGCCGGCGGCACGATTCGTCGGATTGGGGATAAAGCCTACCTCCCAACCGGTCTGCGAACCCTGTGTCCAGGTGTCAGACGCCGAGCCAAACCAACCACGGTTATCACGACCGACCGTCATGGTCACGAGAGTATCGTCATCGGACACCTCCATCCTATAACCAAAGCCTCGCAGATTGCTGGTGACGGAGAATTCGGTATCAGACTTGACCGTCACATCCGCATGAACGGGAGCAACAAGCACACCATTGACGGCACCACCGGGTTGAGTGATGGAGGCAACCGTCACCTCCTGACCGTTGGTCAGCTTCTTGAGTGAGTCCACCGTTGGCACATCGAGCACGACAACGGTATCACCCACCGTCTTGTCTGCGGAGAGAATGACGGTATCCATACCAAGACCACTGAACATGGTAGCTGTTACCTTCGGAGCATTCAGAGTTCCGACCTCCAGCGTCACGCCGGATGCCATGGTGACCTCTTTAGCCGTCAGCGAGCCGAGGGAAGAAGCCCCCGTCGTCAAGGAAAGATTCTTCGTCGTCAGCGAACCATCACCGGCGAGAGTTCCGAGAGTAGTGGCACCAGCTGCCACACTCATAGTGCTATTGGCCTTAACCGTCAGTGTCTCCACTCCATTGAGAGCACCCACAGAGGAGGTTCCGCCTACGCTGAGATCCCGAGCAGGTTTGTCAGCCGTAGAGGTGCCGGTCATGGATACTGCCCCGGTCACCTTCAACTGACCGATGTCCGAAGAAGCCCCAAGTGAGAGGTCGGAGTTGACGCTCACTGAGCCTGCGCCGCTCAAACCGCCGGCGACCGAGACGGAATCCATGCTGATGCTCAGAGCTCCGCCCTTGCCGACACTGACATCACCGGCCACGGTCATATCCTTCGAGAAAGCACCGTCCTTATTGAAAGTGGCAGCTGCACCGTCTCCGACAATCAGGTCATTGCCTATGGCAAAACCACCGATGTAATCGCAATCAAACGTGTACTTGCCATCGATTACCTCAATATTCTGCACCTGAACACTGTTGCCCACAGTCACCGTCGCCGTGGCACCGGAGAAGATAGCGTCCGTGTCATCAACGTATGTCTGAGTCGCCGGAGCACCATCCTGGAATGCCCAGTTGGCATCAGATGTGTTCCAATTGGCACTGCCGCCCTCCCAGAACATGGAAACAACACCTCCCGTCACCTTCCAGGTGACGTCGATTACCTCCATCTTGAGGTCACGGATATTATCGGCGATGGTGCCAATCAATCCTTTCGAAATGGCTCCGTCTATCCCCAGGTCAAAGGGGGTTCCCTGGGAGATTGCCTGGCTCTGCGCCGCCGTCAGGCTGTTCAAATCAACCTTAACGCTACCCTCAAGGTTATCACTGCCGATATGCATCACGGTCGCATCGGCATTATAGACCAGCGAGCCGCCATCTTTGAGCATGAGATTGTCCTTGACCAGGACACCGGCCTGATTCATCGCAAGAGAGCTCACCAGACCATTCACAGTCAGTGCAGCCCCGGCCTGCACCTGCAGTGTACCGAGGTTCAGAGCCGAGTCCCCGATGATGGACAGGTTATTATCCACACCCTGCACGATGAGTCCGCCATTGAGCTGCAGACCGGCTGCCCCCGTGATGGAGAGATCCAGGTTGCTCTGCATCGTCAGCGCACCGGAGAGAGCCAGTTTCTTGCCGCTTTCTACCGCGATGGAACCGGTCATGTTGGCAAAATCTGCCGTCGTCAGCTTGTTGGAGCGGCCGATAGTCAGCGACTGCATCGCCACATCTGCTTTACCCGATGCTATCTTGACCTCATACGCACTACCATTATTGTTGTTCTGGGTAAAGCTGAGGTTACCCTCAAAATCTTGTAAGGAATTAATAGCAACGAAGGATTGCTCATTGGGGTTATTCACGTAAACGAGGGAACCCTTTCCGGCAACCTGTTCAAAGGACATACCATTGCCCCAGCCGCCGTCCGGGGTGCGAGTCAGTGTACCATGCAGAGTAGTAACTCCGGCGAATACATACGGATTGGCAGAGGGGACACCCTCCGTATCTCTCACATCGATACGCCCGCCGGTCTCAGCCACAGTCAGATTATTTATACTTAATGACTTAGCCTGTATGCGAATCAAAGCATTATTCTCCAGCGTCACGGAAGAGAAGCTGGAAATATTGACCGCCTGAGCCTCGGCTTCACCCACCTTGAGAGTAGCGCCGGAAACAACGAGATCACATACAGCTTTCGTTGTCATCGCACCCGAAAGGGTAGTATTAGAGGTAATTTTAACCGTACCCTTATCACCCTTCACTTTGATTAGCTCCTGCCCCTGAGCCGCAGCATCAGTCTTATCCAGCACGAGCACGCCACCGTTCATCTGGTAGGCGGAGGCATCAGTGATAGAGGTCAGAGACACATCTCCATCGTTGATCCAATAGGTCTTATCTCCCGCCGGCTTATTCTGCCACACCGTGCCATCATTCCGCAGCTCTACCTCCTTAGAACCATCGAAGCTGAACGTGGCTCCGGAGACATTCAGCCGACCTCCGGAGGTACTATCCACCACGTGGTACTGAATCTGCCCGGTTTCCATGAAGCCATTCTTACCGGCAGAGAAGGAACTATCCCCGGTTGCCGTAGCGCGAAGATGCTCAGAGTTGACCTTCAGTTCCCCGGCAATCGTCAGAGAACCGGTGTTCTCTATGGTACGGTTCACCGTGGCACCGCCCTGTAGCGAGGCTACACCCTCCACCCGAAGCGTGGAGTTCAGCTCCGTAGCACCGCTTACCGTCAAACTCCCCGTGGCAGCCACCGTTGTCGAGCCATTGGCGGTAAAAGCCGATGCGGACACTTCGTTATTGAACGTAACTCCATCGGCATTGTTAACATTGAGATTCAACGCTCCGCCTGCTGTCGTATGAATCTTGGTGTTCACCACAGAAGCAGATGCTCCGTTGAAATTCACGGACAGCGCATAGCCGGAATTATTGACAATCTCGCCCATATTCAGCTCCGTGGCTGCACCACTGAACGAAAGAATTGTCTCACCGTAATCGTTCACATACTTACCGGTCCACTCGCTGACATCGCCCTGGAAGGCATACGTCATTTGGCCGGCAAAGGCTTTATTGTCCGTCTTACCACGATGGAACGTGCCGGCACCCTTCATTCCGTTGAAGGTGTAAGTACGGTTACTGGAACCATCGGGGATGAACAAAGCCGCGCTGCCGTCAGCTGCATCTTCCAACCACACCGTCGGGTTGAAAGCCACGCCGAAAGCAAGCCATCCGGCCACACCGGAAACCTTCACCTCAGACTGCGCATTACCGTAGGTATTAAAATTGAAATTACCTACGCCGGTAGCCTTGGTAATCGAGGTCACACCCGTCCACCCGGTGCCATTGACAGAGGCGCCATACATCGAAGTGGCCGTCCCCAGGTCATAGGTACCGGCACCGGCAAGCTTGTAGGACTCTACCCCTTCTCCCAGAGTGACATACAGCGGGGAGAGCTTGGCACCGGAGGCCACGTTGACGGTAGATTCCGCATCATTCACCTTGATGGCAGACGAAACGGCACCACTCGCAACATTGAGCGTACCGCCGGAAAGAATATAGGTATTGCCGGAGGCGTAGTCAACAGTCGAGCCGGACGGGACCTGAATCTCCGCAGCCGAGGCAACCGATGTCGCCAGAGCAGCTACGGCACCAAGGCCGACAAAGGCACCGGAGGCAACGGTGCAGGCTATGGGAGCAACCAGAGCCATGCAGGCCAGAAGGGCGGAACGCAAACGCGCAGGGAGGTGTAATTTCATATGCTTGTAAGTTATTCTTGGAAAAACGCAGCGAGACGGCTACAGTCCAGCCGACTTTATGCTTACCCCAACTTATACCAAATCAACCGCTGGCCGTCAACCAAAGAATGCTTAAGCAGACAAAAAAATTCGCCAAAAATTACGGGCAGACACGACCGGCGATATCTCCGGGCTTACCAGCCCAATTTGGCGCGCAGTCTGGCGGCATAGTCGCTCCTCGGCAAAGCCAGCAACTTCAGCTGCTCAGGAGCTTTCCGAATCATCAGCGGCTCGTTGAGTGCGATGGGATGGGTGGCAATACCATCGAGCGAATAGATGAGCGCCTGACCGGCGCGCCCACGGCGCTCTTTGGGGCGCAGGGTTATCTCTACCGAATCCGGTAGCACCACGGAGCGATTCGTCAGGCTGTGGGGGCAGATAGGCGTCAGACAGACCACCCCGGCACTGGGCCAGACCAGCGGACCGCCGGCCGAGAGTGAATAGGCCGTCGAGCCGGTCGGAGTCGCCACCAGCATGCCGTCTGCGTGGTAGCGGTTGAGCAGGCAGCCATCCACCTCCACATCGACATCGATCATCTTGCCGGTCTGAGAACGCATCAGCGCCACTTCATTGAGCGCCAGAGTCGGCGCGTGCGACTCTTCCCCACCTCGACGAACCTCCAGCAGGGAGCGGCGGTGCACCTCATAGCTGCCATCAGCCAGGGTAGCCACCAGCTGCGGCACCTCATCGCGACCACAGGCACTCAGAAAACCGAGGTGTCCCATATTGATACCGCCGAGCACCATCCCGCGTCGTGCCGCCAGGGCAGCAGCCCCAAGCATGGTACCATCTCCCCCCAGACACAGCAGGATATCAGGCCCCCCCGGCGCAGCGCCCTCCAGCCCGCGGGGGCTGACCTCATACGCATCGATTCCGGTATCGCGGAACGCAGTCTCCAGCTCGGCCAGCAAGCGGCGGCATGCCGCGCTGCGTACCGGTGCCAACAGGCCAACACTGGAGGGAATCGTCACTGCTGGTAAGCATTCAGTTTCAGCGCTGTTCGCGCACAATTTCCGTACCGATACCCTCGGGCGTGAAAATCTCAAGCAGGAGCGTGTGCGGCAAGCGTCCGTCGATGAAGTGCACCTTGCGCACACCGGCATTCAACGCATCGACTGCGCTCTTCACTTTGGGAATCATCCCACCGGAAATAACCCCCTGCTCGATCAGCTCAAAAGCCTCCTTACGGTTGATACTCTGGATAATCGAGCTGGGATCTGCGGGATCCATCATCAGGCCGGGCACGTCGGAGATGTAGACCAGCTTGACCGGCTTGAGCTCTCGCGCCAATGCCGCGGCCGCCAGGTCGGCGTTCACATTGAGAGCCTGCTGCGTGCCCAGCTCGCGAGCCAGGGGGGAGATAACGGGAGTAATCTGCAGCGAAAGAGCCTCTTCGATGCGCGCCAGCTGACAACCGATGACTCGTCCGACCATACCGATGTCTACACGCTCTCCCTTATCATCTGTCTCGTACAGCTTTTCGCCGACGAACACATTAGTCCCGGGGATACCGACCCCCTTGCCCCCGTGCTCTCGCATCATCTCCACCAATCCGGGGTTGATACGCCCGGAAAGTGTCGTCTCCACGATATCGATAGCCTCCTTAGTCGTCACCCGCAGACCATTGACAAAGCGTGCTTCCAGGCCGGCATCCTGCATCGCCTTGGAGATAGCCTTACCGCCGCCGTGCACCACCACGGGATTGAGCCCCAGAGTCTCCATCACCACGATATCGCGCATCAGCGAGCGCACCAGCTCGGGGTCATCCATGGCAGAGCCCCCGAACTTAATCAGCACCGTTTTATCTCGATACGACTGGAGATAGGGCAAAGCTTCAATCAGGATATTGGCTTTCTGTATCTCCTCCTCGGGCTTGACAACCTGGCGGGTCTTGATCATAGTCAGATATAGCGTTTGAGTTTGAAAATCAGCAGGGGGATAGCGGCCGCCAGCAGCATCACCACCAGAGAAATCCAGAATCCCCACGGCGTATGCAGGAACGGCATATGCTCGAAGTTCATACCATAGATGCTGGCGATGAGCGTAGGCGGCATGAACACGACCGACATGATGGTGAACACCTTGACGATATCGTTCTGCTCGATGTTGATGAGCCCCAGCACGGCATCAAGCATGAAATTAATCTTATTGGAAAGGAATGACGCGTATTCGGACAGGGAGTTCACGTCTCGCGACACCGGGCGCAGCGCCACGTAGAGACTGTTCTGCGCATCCAGGCAGGAATCCTCATTCCCGGCAAATGTCGTCAGGCGCAGCAGGTTCACCAGCGCATCTCGCTGGCGGGTAATCAGGTCACCCACCCGTCCCAGTTCTTCAAGTGCATCGCGCAGATCATCCGTATCCGGCTCCACGGATTTTCGCTTGCGGCGGGTGTGATGCGTTCCAAACACTTTCTTGGAGAGCGTATCCAGGTCAGCCCCGAAACGCTCCAGCACGTCAGCCTGGCGATCCACCAGCGTCTCCAGCAGCCCGACGAATACCAAATCACGGTTCGTCCCCTGCATACGCAGCAACTGGTGCGAAAACTTGCGGAACGAGTACGAGTCCGTATGGCGTATCGTAATCAGAACACGCCCCTTGAGGATGAAGGTAATCTCTGCGATGATGGGGTCATCGGTTTCCACTCGGCTGAGCACCGTCGTGGTCATGAATCGGCCGCCGTCCTCGCAGTACAGTCGCGATGTCGCCTCAATTTCCCGCATCTCATCCTTGGTCGGCATCTCAATCGCGCACAGCGACTCGGCATAGCGCAGTTCCTCCGCATCCGGCGTGAGCAAATCGATCCAGAAGACCTCACCACGGCGAGACTCCTGCTCCGCCACACCGACGGTGCGCGATATTCCGTTCTCAGTCTGTGTGTAGATGCGGATCATCTTCCAGGATGGGGGCGAATGGTGAATAGTGAAACTTCCTGCAGTCCGGGCGATGCACCAGCCGAGACCATTCTGCCCTTTTTAGCGGCAAAATGCAAGCCTTAATCGCAGAAGCAGCCGAGAAAAGGCGGATTTTTTGCGAAGCCGTCGCATCCGGCTCGCGCCTCAGCCCAGCAGCTCCCGCAGCACGGCGATGCACCGGGTATTCTCCGCTTCATTCCCGATGGTGATACGGATGTACTCAGGCAGCCCATAGCCCCCCATCGGACGCGTGATTACCCCCCGAGCCAGCGCCTCGGCATACACCCCGGCGCCATCACCGACCCTCACCAGGATGAAGTTGGTGTGGCACGGCACATACGCCAGCCCCATGCTCTCAAAGGCAGCATAATATTGAGCGCGCCCCCGGTTCACCATCTCTACAGAGCGCTGCAGGTGCTCCGTATCATCCAGCGCAGCAAGTGCCCCCACCTGCGCCGGAAGATTCACATTAAACGGCGAACGAGCTTTGTTCATCAGCGCGGCAATCTCAGCCGTGGTGATGGCATAGCCTACCCGCACACCGGCCAGCCCATAGGCCTTGGAGAACGTACGCAACACCGCCACTGAGCGTCCCTGCCGCACGTAGCAGGCCGTATCCACCGGCTCTGCCGCAAACTCCATATAGGCCTCATCGAACACAACCGTTACATGCTCCGGCACCGCCGCCATGAAAGCCTCTATTTCCTCCCGCCCCACCATCGTTCCCACAGGGTTCGTGGGATTGGTGATGAACACCAGACGCGTCTGCGGAGTAATGACCCGCAGCATCGCCTGCAAATCATGAGTCCAATCAGCCTTATTGGGCACCGCCACATAGGTCGCCCCGAATAGCCTGGCCACGATGGAATACATGGCGAACGAGTATTCCGCGGCTACGACCTCTGTACCGGGGCGGAGAAACGCATGCCCCAGTAATTCTATCAGCTCACTACTGCCGTTGCCCACAGCCGTCTGTTCAAACGCCACTCCATAGTCCGCAGCCAGGCGCGACCGCAGAGCATACGAGGCACCATCGGGGTAGATATGGACGCCGGCCAGCACCCCCTGCATGGCTGCCAGCGCCTTGGGTGAGGGCCCCAGCGAGTTTTCATTGGAAGCCAGTTTGACAATATCCTCAGCATCCATCCCCAGCTCACGAGCGGTCTCCTCAATCGGCTTACCGGGTTTGTAGGCTACCAGCTCCCACACATTCTGATTGGCATACGGTAAAATACTCATAGCAACGCAGCGGTATCATATACCCGGTTTTTCGGAAAAACAAGTCTTGATTCCGCCATGAGTAGAGTTTAGAATAAAAGCATGATAAGCCGCAAGTCCTGTTTCTGCCTGCTCATGGCTTTTGTCTGCACCTCTCTTCTGCTGGTGGCACTGGGGTACCGCGTCTTGCAGCCCTGCACCTCGACCCTGTACGGCATATCCCGAAGCGCAGCTGCACCCTGGGTCAGCGACAGCGGCAGCGACTCTGCCACTCCCCTGCCCCCCTTCGCGGCGATACCGCTCACCGAGCCGGAGCTCAACGCCGACTTTCACTTCACCTACCGTTGGAACCTGAAGGACAGCCCCTCCGGCACGGAAATACTGGGAGCTTCGAAACCCACCACCGCTGATCTGGTAAGCGGAGACGCCGTCTGGACCATCGAGCTGACAGCCCGACAGGGAAAACTCGACATCAAGGCCAGCCTACCCCGATGGGAAAGTGCCAATCCGCTCTGCAAGCTCCACGCCCGCTTCTGCATCACCGAAAAACCGATTATCAACCTGCGTATGCCCAACACCCGCAAGCATCCGCAGCGCCACTTCATCCTGGCCTGCGAGCTGAGTGCCGACTACGGCCCGATATTACAGCGGCAGACCATCTACATGCAGGAACTCGTGGTTGATATCGCAGACGGCGCCGCTGATCTGCAGGCTCCGGCCATCCCACCCTCGCTGAGCAGGCTTCCCCGCCACCGCGTGCTGCGAGGGGCGCCCTCCGGGCTGCCGGAGCGCTACTGCGGAACGGCGGCAGAGCGTGATCTGCTGCGCTACCTTCATTATCTGGCAACCGTGGAAGATGCCGGCACCGCCGCGGCTCTGCTACCGGGGCTCAGGCGGCAGGCTCGGCAGCTCATCGATACCTACGCCACTCCTGATACTGCATGGCCCGACTGCTGGGGCAGCGCAGCAGATACGGCTCGCGCCATATCACGCAAGGTACGCCCCCTGCTCCGCCACATGCAGGAGCACAACTGCTACAACTCTGCCGAGCTGGCTGACTTTGTCAACGGCTCCCACTTCAGCCGCATCTTTGGTCCCCCGCAACAGGATTAACGCCCCCTTTCGAAGAAACCTCCCCCCCTCCGCGTTATCCGTCTGAGAGGGTACAAAAGCATCCACACTCACGGCTTCAGCGGTGATGTTGCTGGTGGAGGCTGGAGATGAAAACTTAGTGCTCATTCGATTTTACAGAAGGAAGTTTACACTAGCTGACATAAACACTCACACCATATAATCACGAAGCAATATGAAATCAATTAGTCCGTCAAAATTCATCATTATAACGTTGCTTGCATTCGTTCCCTTTATTTTTTGCAATTGCACGTCAGATTACTGCGTACATTTGCCTCGTCCATATACAAGCGGGATACTGTATCAGCCAAAAGATGAAGAATTATGGAAATGTATATGTTATCAAGCTTTTTTATTAGATCGCAAAAACGCATCTGCTGAAAGCATAGTAGCGAGGTTTGGAAAAGGATTGAAGGGGTGGAGAAACATCATGAAACAAGGTGTTGACACTCATTATATAGAAGAAATATCTTACCAATATTTCAAAATAAACGGGGATTGTGAATACTTAACATTTACATTCAACGATGAGGGAAATATCGTGA
>JAFQSQ010000028.1 GCA_017409465.1 Akkermansia sp.
CATCTGCACAGTATAGCATAACAATGCTATAACAGCAAGAAAACTAGATTTTTACGATAATCCTTTCAGTGTAAATTCGGTGCAAATTTCAGATGCTCGAATCTCGAGAGCGTATGACACTACTCAAATGCGTTTGCCCTGAGTGTATTCCAAGATTGATTCTGAAATTTCTGCTTTTCGGAAGAAGCCCTGCTCATGCTGATAAATGCGAGTCTGATGGACAAAGAACGATGGACGAAGAACCCGCCGCCGCGCCTGCGGAGCTTTGGCACAGCACATGGAAAGTCAGTCAAGCCACATCTGCCCCAAAGATTCGGCAAGAATATCCATCACACCCTAATAATTGAAACGTTTTGTCAACTATCCCCGGTGGGGGTATCATGCAGCCCATTCATTGGCGAAAAGATGGTTTCAACTAACGCTAAGCGTTCTTCATCGTTCATCATGCGAGCAGAGCGAGCGGAATTCTGTACCTTGTCCATCGTCCTTTTGACTTCGTACTTCCCGGCAAATTTCCATTTGGCGTATCGGCAGAGCAACATCCTTTAATTGCCGGAGCAATAATTCGTCAATTGTAAATCGTCATTCGTAAATCAACGTGTCCCAAATCTTTGGGACACGTATGCAGGCAAGCCCACTGACTTATTTTTTTCTTGACAAGAAGCGGATTTTTCTGCCACTAATAGAAACAGCGGAGCGCCCACGGCGGAGCGCTCGATTGCATCCCTTTCCTCACGACGCATCCATGTCCAGAACCCTCATCATCGCAGAGAAACCGAGTGTCGCCGGCGATCTTGCCCGAGTACTCGGCAAGAAAACGGGTAAATTCAAGAAAGATGACAGCAGCGGAGGATTCAGCAACGACCAGCTGGTCATTACCTCAGCCGTGGGGCATCTGGTCGAGCAGAAGAAACCGCAGACGGAAGATGGCAAAAGCCTGCCCTGGAAGATGGATTACCTGCCGGTCATGCCCAAGTCGATGGAGTTGGAACCCATCAGTAAATCCGCAGACAAGCTCAAGAAGGTACTCAAGCTGGCTCGCAGTAAGGATATCGTTGAAATCGTGAATGCATGCGATGCCGGGCGCGAGGGTGAACTTATTTTCCGCAACATCATCCGCTATGGCAAGATTCGCAAACCCATCCGGCGACTGTGGATGCAGAGCATGACGGATGACTCCATCTTGGAGGCTTGGGAACACCTGAAGACGGATGAGGAGATGCAGCACCTGGCCGATGCTGCCGTATGCCGCTCTGAGTCAGACTGGCTTGTCGGGCTCAACAGCACCCGCGCCCTCACCGTGCTGCAATCCGGCGTCGGCGGGTTCAATATCACCCCCACCGGGCGAGTCCAGACACCTACCCTGGCTCTGCTGGCCGCACGCCAGAAAGCCATATTGGCATTCACCCCGGAATCATACCACGAAGTGCGAGCCACCTTCACCACAGGAGGCGGCAGCTACGAGGGTCGCTGGTACAATCCGGCCTGGAAGAAAGATGAGAATGCCCCCCAGCGCACCAGAGAGCGCATCTGGGAACCGGAGACGGCCGCCGCCATCGCCGCCCGCTGCCAGGGACGACGGGGCGAGGTCAGGGAGACCCGCAAGCCGGTATCCATGCCGGCACCGCTGCTCTTCGACCTCACCTCCCTGCAGAAAGAGGCCAGCAACCGCTTCGGTTTCTCGGCGCGGCGCACCCTGCAGATTGCTCAGGAATGCTACGAAAAACACAAGGTGCTCACTTACCCGCGTACCGACTCCAAGTTCCTGCCAAATGATTACCTGAAGGTCGCCACGCGCACCGTCGCCGCCATCGGGGAAAACCTGCCCGACTTTGCCGCATTCACGCAGGATATTCTGGAGCACCGTCGCATACGCCCCTCAAAACGCGTCTTTGACAGCAGCAAAGTCAGCGACCACTTTGCCATCATCCCTACCGGTAAATTTGTGAATCTCACCGGCGATGCCGCCAAAATCTTCACGCTGGTCGTCCAGCGCTTCCTCGGGGTCTTCATGCCCAATGCCGAGTTCGAGGACACAGAGCGCACCACCATCGTCCACACCCCCGAGGCTGAGGACCACTTCTACACCCACGGGCGAGTGCAGCTGGCAGCCGGGTGGCGAGCCCTGTACGGAACCGACAAACGCAAGAAAGACGAGCTCTGCCGCGTTGCGGCAGGAGAGAGTGTCAATGCGGAGCGCGTCGAGGCCATCGCAGAACAGACGAAGGCGCCGGCAGCCTATACGGAGGCCACCCTGCTCACCGCCATGGAGACCGCCGGCAAGCTGGTGGAGGATGAAGACCTGGCAGACGCCATGAAAGAGCGCGGGCTGGGCACCCCTGCCACCCGCGCCGCCATCATCGAGGGGCTCATCACCCAGGAATACATCGCCCGCGAGGGCAAGGAGCTGATGGCCACACGCCGCGGCATGGATCTCATCGACCTGTTGGGCAAAATCGGCCTCAGCACCCTCTCCAGCCCTGAACTGACGGGAGAATGGGAATACCGCCTCAAGCAGATGGAGTCCGGCCACCTGGAGCGCGATGCCTTCATGCGCGAAATCCGCGCCTACACCACCGATATCGTGGAAGCCGTGCGTGACTATATGCAGAACGGCAAGAATCCTGACCTCGAGCTCACTTGCCCCGCCTGCGGCAAGAGCGGCCTCAGCAGCCGGGTGGATGCCATCTCCTGCCGCGAATGCAAGTTCCGCCTCCGCCGTGTGCACGCCGGGCTCAGCCTCAGCGACACACAGATATCCGAACTCATCGCCGACGGTAAATTACCCGTCATGGAAGGTTTCCGCTCCAAGTTCGGCAAGCCGTTCAAGGCAGGTCTGCAGCTGGTGGCTCCGGCCACGGAAAAAGGCTCGTGGAAGGTAGAGTTCTACTTCGAGAACGACCGCCCGGTCGCCAAAGCCAACGAGGACGAAAGCGATGCCCCGGTGCCTGCCGGCCGAATCAGCGTCAAGGACCAGGGTGAGCTCGATGTATTCGAAACCGCCAAACAGTGGACTATCCCCGACTTCGCACGTGGCAAGACCAAGGGCTTTTCCATGTCCAAGAACATCCTCGGCAAGACAATCGACCGCGAGCAGCTGGCGCGGGTACTCGCAGAGGGAAAGAGCGAGCTCATCTCAGGCTTCGTCTCCCAGCGCACCAATCGAGCCTTCGACGCCTATCTCGTGCTGGATAGCGCCAAGGGCAACGTCGGCTTCGAGTTCCCCCCCCGCGAACCCCGCAGCAAGCAGTCCAAGGCCAAGGCAGATGCCAAGTTCACCGCCGCCAGCGCCGCAGCGGAGGATCTGACAACAGCCCGTCGGCATGGGGTCATCAAGGTCAAGGGCAAGGGCGAGCATGAACTGCTGGAAACGGAGAATGCCTGGCACGTCGACGGGCTCGCCTATGGCAAGAATCGGAAACCGCTCGTCATCGCCAAGGTCATGTGCGGCATGGAACTGACCGCCGAGATAGTGGGCAAGCTGCTGACCAAGGGCAAGACCGACCTCATCCAGGGCTTTGTCAGCCACAAGACCGGCAACAAATTCGATGCCTACCTCGTCTTCACCCCGGGCACCGGGCGTGTCAGCTACGAGTTCCCGCCGCGCAAGTAACCCGGATATCTCATGGACCGCCTCCGCGAACGCCTGCATCGTTTCCTGGCTAATCGGGATCGCTTCACCACCGGGATTCTGCTCAGCGTCGTGCTGGGGCTGGTGTGTCCGTGCAGCGGCGTAGCAGCCACAGTCTTCGACTGGCTCACCAATGCAGCCATCATCCTGCTCTTCTATCTGTATGGGGTCAAGTTATCGCGCAAATCCGTGATAGAGGGTATCCTCAACTGGCGGCTGCAGGCTCTGGTGTTTTTCTTCACCTTCATCTTTTTCCCGGTAGTGACCCCGCTGCTGCGGCCGCTAGTGGAGCCACTCACCGGGGCGGCGCTGTTCATGGGGCTGGTGTATGTAGCCTGCCTGCCCTCCACCGTGCAGAGCAGCATCGCCTTCACCTCCGTGGCAGGGGGCAACGTACCCGCCGCCGTCTGCTCGGCCTCCGTCTCCAGCCTGCTGGGGGTATTCCTGACCCCGCTTCTGGTCGGGCTCCTCTTTTCCACAGGCACCTCCCACGTAGAAGTCGGCACTGACACGATTCTCAAAATCTGCTATCAGATTCTGCTGCCATTCATGCTGGGGCAGATGAGCCAGCGCTGGCTGCAGAGCTTCGTGCGCAACAGAAAGGAACTCATCCGCTGGAATGACCAGGGCACCATCTGGCTCGTGGTCTATACCTCCTTCTCCGGGGCCACCGTGGCAGGCTACTGGCAACAGCTCGACGCCCTGCACCTGGGGGGGCTGGTCGTTGCCAGTCTGCTGCTGCTCGTGCTGGCTCAGTTCTGCGCCTATGGGCTCTGCCGTCTGTTCCGTTTCAATCGGGAAGACCGCATTGCCATCATCTTCTGCGGCTCCAAGAAAAGCCTGGCCGTAGGAGCCCCCATGATGCTGGCCATCTTCGGCGCTCTGGACAACAACCTGCTGCTGCCGCTCATGGTCTTCCACCAGGTGCAGCTCATGGTCTGCGCCTGGCTCGCCCGCCGCTGGCAGCAGCCGGAGGCCGATTCCGGCGGCTACTGATATCACCTCCTTCCTTTCGCTCTCTCCATGGATTCCACCCTCCCCTTCACACGGTGGTCAGACTCCCACCTCTGGGTGCTCGCCCTCGTCATCATCACCTCCGCGCTCACCATCTGCGCCGCACGTCGCATGGACACCGCCGGGCGACAGCGCCTCTGCCGGGCTCTGGCACTGGTGCTGGCCGGCACCTTCATCGCCGAGCACATCGGTAACGCCTGCATCATGCCATACGGGGAATGGATACAGAACCTGCCGCTGCACTTCTGCTCTGCCATGGCACCCGTGGCCTTCATCGCCCTGTGGTGGCGTAAGCGCTGGGCCTGCGCCATGGTCTACTTCGGCGTGCTGGCCGCCAGCATCCAGGCCCTCATCACCCCCACCCTGCAAGTCGATTTCCCGAACATCCGCTTCATCACCTTCTTCTGGTCGCACAGCATGCTGGCACTCGCCGCCCTGCTCATCCCCCTGGTGCTGGGGTGGCGCGCACGCCTCAAGGACACCTGGCGCACCGTACTCTTTGCCGACCTCTACCTGCTCTGCGTCATCCCCATCAACCACCTGCTGGGCACCAACTACGGCTTCACCCAATACAGCCCGGTGCAAGGTTGCCTGCTGGACTACCTGGGCAGCGCCCCCTGGTACTACCTCTGGCTCCAGCTCCCCGCCCTCGGGCTTTTCTGCCTCATGCGCCTCCCCGTGCGGGAGAAGCGGGGGTGAGTGGCTTCGGCGCACCGATTTTACCGCGTTATTTTTGCCTTTTTTGCGGAAAAGAAATCTTTTTAACTTTACATTCAGTTTCAAAGGCGTAACATATACTCATGGCAAAAACTCCACTTGCAAATGCACGTATCGGGGGAACCTCGTGCCCCCGGCGTCACAGTTCCGGCACCGGCGGTAGCACCGTTGTGGTGGCTCTCTTGGCATTGGCTGCTCTGGGTGTAGGCGGCTACTACATGTTCGACCAACCGGAAAAGGCGCCCAAGTCTAAGGTTGTCAAAAAAGTAAAGAAGAAAAACAAGGCAAAGGAGAACGCTCCGGCTCTTGCCGCCCGGACGCCCGAGGCCACGCCGGAGGCAGTCGCGACGTCTCCGCAGAAAACCATCACCGAACAATTTGCCGGGCCGGTGGCTGTACCGCAATCCGCACCGCTGCCGACTATCGAGGTAGCTGCGCGTAAAACGCCGCCCCCGCCCACTCGCTACGATCGCGCCCCCAAGGCGGTCAGCTATCTGCCCGGGGCCATTGCCGCAAAACTGGACAGCGGCGACTATCAGGCCGTATATGATGCTCTGGTGCAATCCCTCAAGGGAAAGAGCCCCGACATCGGGAACGATGAATACATGCACTGTGCTATGCTCACCGAGCTCATCCGCTGCTCCGGGGTGGAGGTCATGACCGAGCTGGCCAAAGACAAAAAGAAAGCCAAGTTCCTGGAAGCGTTCTGCAAGGATTCCGGCTGGCTGGAGCTCTATCTTGGCGGCGGCCTGGTTCCCTACCAGACTCCGGTGGGGCTGGATGTGCTCTACCGCATCTGGAAAGAGGAAGACGGCAAGGTGAGCAACAAGGCACTGGCCGTGGCGCTGGCCTCCCTGTGGGGCGGCGGAGAAACCTCCCCTGAGCAGCCGCTCACGAAAATGAACCCCACCCGGTTCAACCCGGTATGGCGCTACAAGTTCTTCCTCAAACAGGAAAAGGAAAACAAACTGCACCCCAATTATCCCAAACTCCGCCCCTGGGAGCTGCGCTTTGTGGTCGGCATCGCCGGGCAGGACTGGGATGACAAATCATTCGAATGGGCTGCGGAGAACATCAATATGCCCTGGGACCAGTACCACTCAGCCTGCTGGGCTGCGGTCTATACCGACCCCTCCCGATTCGGCGACTCTGTACAAGGCGGCGCCTACAACATGCCCTACAGCGTCATGAGTGATGCGGAAACCACCCACCGCAACGGCGGTGTCTGCGGTGCACTCTCGCATCTGGGATGCTTTGCCGCCATGGCGCACGGCATCCCCGCCACCACGGTGGGACAGCCCGGGCACTGCGCCTACGGCTACCGTTTGGAGCGCGGAAAATGGGTAGGCGGTTTCGGCGGCCCGGACGGCGGCATGCACAACCAGATATTCGGACACAGGGCTCCCACGTCCTACACGCTCATGGAAACCGTATTCGGCGATGACAAGGCCGTGGCCGCAGCCTACCGCAAGAGCTACGCGGCTCGGGCGCTGGAAGCCGCCGGTGATTCTGCCGGTGCCATCGGTATGTGGAAATCCGCCCTGAAAGACAGCCCGCTGCACCCCTTCTTCCGCAAAGAACTGCACCGTCTCATGAAAGAGGCCGGCACCTCTGCTGACAGCTGGCACGAGTACCTCATGGCCACCATCCCGCTCTATGTGGAAAATGGTTTTGCCGCCGTGGATATGACCGCTGACCTGGAGCAGGAAATTGCAGCCTTGAGCGACGCGCAGAAGATTGATATCTACTCCGCCATGCACACCATGATTGCCGGTTCCAAATCCTCTTGGGCAGTCAAGTGTACGGATGTCATCAAGAATCAATCTGCCACCCTCTCGGAAGACATGCAGGAAACCTACCTCACCCGAGTCTTCAGCATCCACATGCACACCGGGGACGGCACCGTCTTCGGCCAGGTGCTGGAATGGGCGGTGGCAGAATTCTGCGGCGGAGAAAGAGAAGCCATCTTCAGTCGGGCTTTTGCCACAGCTGCGGCAGCAGCTCCTGCCCCTGACAGCCGCGATGCGGATGCAGAAAAAGCCAAGCGCATGATGGCGGCGTACAATAAGGCCATCGTCGCCGCTGAGCAATCCCGCTCTGCTGCCGCGTTCCAATCCCTCATTCAGGCAGCCAAAAAGAGCGGCGCTCCCTCGACCACCCCCATACAGCTGAACTCTCTGGCGGCGATGCAGGGGAAAGCAGCCAAGGCGGCTCTGTTCCGCATCTCTACCAGTTCGCAGTGGGACACCCCCACCACGCATCTGGATATCACCACGCCCGATGGCGGCAAATGCCACACCAACAAGGAAGAAAAGCCTCACTTCATCATAGAGCTTCCCAATGCCTCCACCGTTACAGGGTGCATTGTCCGCAAGACGGACGGCAATGAGGGTCGCATGAAGAAAGCCACGGTCTACACCAGCTCCGACGGTGCGACCTGGATGCCCAAGGAAAGCACGAACGACATGCCGAAGGAATGGGCGGTCAACTTCCCCGCCGGCACCTCTGCCAAATGGGTGAAGGTGGAGTTCGAGAACCCATCACCGGAGTTCGCCCACATCTCTCACTTCGTCGTATTCACCCGCTAACCCTCACCTGAGATGACTATGAAAAAAAGCCTCTTTACACTACTCCTGCTCCTGAGCTGCTGCGCGTGGTCTGACGCAGCCAACACCTGCACCCTGCCCGATGTTCCCACGGCTCGCGAACAGGCAAAACAGCAGAACAAACCCATCATCATCCTGCGCCACGGTTCCGACTGGCTGCACGATGATGCCGCCATCTGCCGCAAATGGCAGAAAATCATCGACTCTCCCGAACTGGCCGGCAAAGCCGTCTACGGGCAGTTCGATGACACCACCGGGCAGGAAAACGGTGATATCCGCAAAAAAATACTCCCGGTAGAGTGCTTCAACATGCCGGAAGTCGTGGTCATGGCGGCAGACGGCACGCTCATGGCCGTACTCCCCACCAAAATGGTGCGCGGCAAAGAAGCCGGTATCATCAAGGTGCTCTCCAAAATGCTCGACATCCACCCGGAGTTCAGCCAACTGGCAGAAAAGGCCAACAAGACAGAGGGCATAGAAGGCGCTAAAGCAGCTGGTGAAGCTCTCGACCTGCTCTACCAGCGGGATGCCGTCCGCTGCGGTGCTCTCCACAACGTCATCAACAAAAAAGACCCGGAGGACACCACCGGCTACCGCTCCCAGTACTGTTGGGAACACATGGGCATGTACAGACAAATCAGCAACATACTCAAGGGCGGCCCGGAAGGGCAGCTCAAAGGCGCTGACCGCAAGTTTGACGATGCCATCAAGTACGTGCAAAAAGTCCTCAGCAACAAACGGCTGAAAGGCGAGCGCCGCCAGCAGTGGCTCTGTGGCCTGGCCTACATCTACCGCGAGCGCAACGGCTCCACCAAGAGCGATGACTGGAAACCCTGTCTGGACGCTCTCAAGGAGGCCGTGGAAATCAATCCCGACAACGAAATCGGAATCGGTGCCGCCAAGTACCACAAATTCCTCGACCGCGACGCATACTACGTCATCAAAAATGACTTCTATGATTCCGGCGATCAGGTTGTCGGCTACGACAAGGAATGGCGCATCGATGTCTCACACCACATCAAAGGGCCGGGCACCTACACCTTCTATCTGGAAAAAACCAAAACCGGACGCATGGACACCAAGGATTTCCGCATCTATGTGAACGGTAAGCTGGCAGACAAATCTGACGATCCGGCAAAGGTAACAGACCGGGTGGATTTTGACCTCAACTCCCTGCCCCCCGGCAAGCCCAAGGTAGAAGTCCGACTCCTCTCCCGCTGCTACGATGGCTGGTACGCCAGTGCCGGTTTTATCCGCATGGAAAAGAAATAGTGAAATTCCCCCCCCTCTCCACGAGCCCCGCAAGGGGCTCGTTCTACATAGCCGCGCAGCGGCTTCCGCACACGCTCTGCGCGTTCATTACTCCGCGCAGAGCGTGCCGTTGCATATCCTGGTGTGGATATCGTCCAAATCCTCAAACTCATAGCGGTATTTGCTCAGACTCTCCCGCACAGGCTCCAGCAGCTCTGCCCGTAACTTTTCCGCCAGCGCCGGCATATGCGCCATATGAGCCGGAGTCATCCCCCGGAAATGATTCATCGGCTGTTCGCACAGAGACAGAAGCCTGGCCTCTCCCTCTTTCCCATATTCTGACATAAGGTCTCCGTATTGTTGGTTATACGCCAACCTCAGAGCCAGTTCCTTTTGGTAAAACTCCCCCCAGGCTGAGACATACGCCTCACGCTCCTTCGGAGACATCCCGACAATCTTCTCTGCCGCCTCGTGCACCAGCGCCTGCACCGCCCGACGAGTTTCATCCCGCAGATTCCGCAAGCGCGTGCCGAAACTCAGCATGTCCTTGCTGAATGCCTCCAAATCATTCTGCCGGGCAAACTCCTCATACACCTCCTCAAAAGCCAGCGGCTCGGCCGCTTGCCCCTGTTCCGGGCGGGCAACATGCAGCCCCAAAGCCAGCGCCGCAGCCGCACCGACCACCCAACCGCTCCACGCCACGCCATGCCGCCGCAGCCCCCGCTTCACCCGCCGAAACCACAGAGACGGCGGCGGCGCAGACTCCTGCAGCCACTCCAGCCACTGCCCGGCACTCTGGCATCTATCCTCCGGCAGCAGCCGCAGATTACGCATGACAGACTCCACCACCTCCGGCGCGGGAGCCTTGCCGCGCGGAAACTTCAGCCGGCTCAACAGCCCCTGCAGCGGCACCAAATCATCCTTCAGCAGGCGATTGAGAGCCGGTTCCGGCGCGCTGCCGCTCAGCAGCTCATACCACGTGGCCGCCAGCGAGTATAAATCCGTGAACGGCCCGGGCTGCCCCTTACCCGTCACCTGCTCCGGTGCACCGTAGCCGTGTGAATACTGCCCCTGCGTGATGGTGGACTCCGAGGCACAATGCACCGCCGCGCCGAAATCAATGAGCGCAATGCGCACCTCCTCATCAAAGACGATATTGGACGGCTTGATATCGCGGTGAATAATCCCCTTGCCATGCAGATACACCAGCCCCTCCAGCAGCTCCCGCAGCCAGCCCAGCGCCTTCTCCGCATCCGGCAAGCGGCCCTCCGCCGACTCTTCCTCCATATACTCCGCCAGCGTGCCGCCCTCCATCCACGGCATCACATAAAACACACCGCCCTGCATCTCAAAGGTATCATACACCCGCACAATCCGCTCATGATTCAGCTGTGCCAGCGTGCGGGCCTCCTGCTTCATATCCGCAATCGCCTGCCGGTACAGCGGCTCCAGACGCGGCGCGCGCGGTCGCAGCACTCCGTCCTCATCCCGTCGGCACAGCTCCACCGGGAAACACTCCTTCAGCACCACCGTGCGCCGCAAATTAGCATCCCACGCCACATACGTGATACCAAAGCCACCCTGCCCCAGCACCTTCAGAATCCGGAAGTTGCCGATATACGTCTGCGGCGGCAATGCTACGATGTCCATATACAAAAATTGATATATCCTACCGTAGTCATCCTAACAGCAATCCCGCTTTTTGTCAATTTTTTCTCCAAG
This sequence comes from Akkermansia sp., assembly GCA_017409465.1. Classification (GTDB taxonomy): domain Bacteria; phylum Verrucomicrobiota; class Verrucomicrobiia; order Verrucomicrobiales; family Akkermansiaceae; genus Akkermansia. The sequence continues at coordinate 10,942 of JAFQSQ010000028.1, forward strand.
CCAGGAATTTACCCGCATCATAACCCATTCAATACAAATAAATTAAATACACATACGGAAAATCCACAGTAGCACCCTGGATTTCCCGCATGTATTTTACCCGGCTCACACCGGGGAATCACCTGTGGCCCAAACTTGTTGAAAAATCGCCTTTATACACTCAAAATGGGCACATTTCGCCAAATATCCCTTGGTCGGAATAGCACGCAGCCCCTTCATTGCCGGGAGCTTTCGCTTACTTCAGCATCGGCGTAAGCCGCACCCTTTCAATTCGCAAATCGCCATTCGTCACTCGTAAGTCCAAATATCCCTTGGTCGGGATAGCACGCAGCCCATTCATTGCCGGAAGCTTTCACTTACATCGGCGTAAGCCGCACCCTCTCCATTCGCAAATCGTAATTCGTCACTCGTAAATCCCTATATCCCAAGCCTCGGTGACACCTCATGCTAGCCGGGATAAACGAGAGAGGGAGTGGGTGACATCACTCACCGAGGCGGGGAACCTCATCGGCCAGAAACTCTGCCAGTGTCTTGCCCTGAGCAAAAGCCTTTTTCTCCAGCACCTTGCGGGTGGCGGGATCCAGACTGAGGGTCACGCGCGTCTCCTCCGTCACCTGCACACGGGAAGGGAGCGAAAGCGGCAGCTCCTTCATCATCTCTCGGATGATATGCTCCTTGGCAGCGGGAATCACCTTGCGCGCCATCCAATTGCGCACCGTTGTCTCCGTCACATAGCATTTCTCAGCAAGCCATGCGTAGCTGTAGTTGTTTGCCTTCAACCACAGCTTTACATTCAGCTTCAGTTCGTCCTGATTCTGCGCTTCCACGGTGGCAAATATAGCATTATAACCACACGTTTGCAAGCCGATATTCCGACAAATCGAAAAACTCTTACCAAATCGTTAGATTTTGGTTGACTTGATAGACGTTTTGATATATTTATATGTCTACAAAACGAATTCAGCAACCATGACTATCTCCTTCCTCTGTCCCCACTGTGGCGGTCACCAGCTACAGGAAATACGCCAGGCCATCCACCGCGCCGAGGTGAGGGTAACCGGCACCCCCGGCGGCCAACTGGTAGCCACCCCCGTGGGTGCCGTGGAGGAACTGCGCGGGCCTATACTGGGCTACCGCTGCCGCAACTGCCGCTACCCGGACATCCAGAACCACGATGAAAAAGGGGGCTTCTTCTGGCCCACCCCGGCAGAAGTGCACGCCGCCGGCTGCCTCACCATCACCACAGAGCAGACCACCCCCCACCGCTGCATGATATGCCACAAAGATGGCCGCATGGAGCCCCTGCTCGTGGCGGCCCCCACCTCCGGCTCCCTCACCGCCGCGGAGCGCAGCAAAATCATCTCCCGCCGCGGTCTGCGCGGTGCCATCCTCCTCTGTGAGACCGACCCCGGCATCGCCGCCTTCGCCTGCACCAACTGGGAAGGCGTGGATACCGTGGGGATTTGATGATAACGCCATAGGCATAGCGTTTCATCTTTTATTTTATCTTTTTTTCATTGCTATAATAGCCGCAATGTGATAGCATGATAATACATTAGGTCATTCTCATTCACTCCACCATTTCTCATTCTGTTAATCACCATGAAAACAGATAACCAAGAGCCCGAGCAATCAACACCCTCTCAGGAAGAATACGAACGGCAATTAGCCGAGTATAATCGCCAAATGGAAGAATATAACAGGCAAATGGAGGAGTACAACAAGCAGATGGAAAAGTACAACCAAGCCATGCATGAACAGGCAAAGGAGCTTTCCTCTGCTGCGGCTGAGACATCAGCTTCACCTACGCCTGCACCAAGAAAAAAAAGGAGGCGAGGCAGAAAAGGTAAGGTAATGACCGTTCGTACATGGCAGTGGTTGAAGGACGTCTCATCTCTCGCGTTCCGGTGGATACGTTCGCTCAAATTATTATCTCGTTCAACCGCATGGATACGCACCCATAACATATTACCTCCCACCATCAAGTGGGTGCGCACGCATAAAGCGTTATCCAGCGTTCTTCTTCTTCTCCTGTGCGCTTCAAGTTCTTATTTACTTTGGTTTACGCCTTCACAAATTGCCAAAAGAGAACTGGAAAAACAGGGTATCCATATTGATGATTGCATTCCGACCTATCTCATAGAAAAAAACGACATAAAAAATATTCGTTATCTCCTGGATGTCGGTGTAGACGTCAATAAACGAGACGGCAAGGGATATGCGCCACTATATATGGCCGCGCGAGAAGGACGCACCAAAATCGTCAGATTACTATTGCAAAACGGGGCAAACATTAATATTCCGGGACGTGAACTTTCTTTCCAACCTCCGAACGACTATTATACCAGCACACCATTATCCATTGCTGCGGGAAATGGTCACACCAAAATCGTTAGTCTATTACTAAAAGCAGGTGCTGATGTCAACAAAGGAGAATCTCCCCTCCTCAATGCCGCCGCCAATGGACACCTTAAAATCGTTAATTCATTACTGGATGCCGGAGCTGATGTTAATACTAAGCGTGATAGTGATTCACCTTTGAGACGAGCAGCCCGTGATGGGCACACAGAAATCGTTAAATTATTGATTAAACATTGCGCTGATATCAATAAAGGAGTTCCTCTCTATGCGGCTGTTGCTAATGGGCACACAGAGGTTTTTGAATTGTTGTTAAAAGCAGGAGCTGATGTCAATAAGGACAGTTCAGGATTAGGCTCGCCGTTGCATAGAGTTTTTTTTGATAAAAAAGGAACTGAAATTGCAAAACTATTGATTGACGCAGGTGCAGAGGTTAATATTCAAGATGAAAATGGTGACACACCGTTGCACAGAGCTGCCTATCGTGGAGACGTGGAAGGCATAAAATTCTTGTTAAAATCCGGGGCAAATGTTCATATTAAAAACAGCATAGAAGTTACGCCTCTGCACATTGCCGCTATGTATGGTCACACAGAAGCAACTAAAACATTAATCCATGAGGGAGTGAATGTCGATAGTAAAAGTAATGATGGTAGTACACCGTTGATTTTTGCTATCAAAACAGGTAAAACAGAAACCGTTAAAGTATTGATAAATGAAGGGGCGGAAGTTAACATCCAGGACAAAGGCAACGCCACTCCGCTGGCTCATGCCGCTAATCAACAGCATACAGAAATCGCGAGGCTTCTGATAAACGCAGGAGCATCAATTCATGCACCAATGAATAAAATAGGCACTAATGTGATGCAATTTTCTGTTGCTAGAGGTTATAGAAGCATCGTTAAACTACTGATTGAATCAGGTGCGGATGTCAATCAACTATTTCCCGGAGGAGCTCTCTCTCTGCTGGGTTTTGCTGCCCAGGCAGGGTACACCGAAATCGTTGAATCATTACTTCAGGCAGGAGCAATGATCAACCGTGGACTCATACACCCCCTGGAAACAGCCGCAGAGAATGGTCACAGAGAAATCGTCCGGCTATTGCTGAATGCAAGAGAGAAAGTGAATTGCTCAGGAGACGCATTATGTGCTGCAGTTCATAAAGGTGACGCAGAAATCGTCAAAATGTTCATTAGTGACGGAGCAAATGTCAATATGCCGGATGAACACGGAAAATCTCCACTTCAATATGCAAAGGAAAAGGGCTTCACCGTGATCGAACGACTACTCAGACAAGCCGGAGCCAGAGACTAAGCTCTGCGAGACCGACCCCGGCATCGCCGCCTTTGCCTGCACCAACTGGGAAGGCGTGGATACCATGGGGCTGTGATAGCTCCCACCTGCACCGCGCAAGAAGTCCAAGCACACAAAAAACGAGGCCAAAACACCATGTTGAAATCACTTCTTCGCAGCGCACCCAACCGAGTGCTTGATATCCTTTCAGACACCATGATTGGCCGCGCCATGCTCCGGCAGGTTGTTGCCCTCGCCCGCAAAAAGCTCGGCTTTCATCTCGACATCCAACCGCAACCCGGGGAGCGAGACCTCTGGCTCGTCACCGCCGGCGACCCGGGGGCCAACCTCACCCTGCGCTGCACCGTCCGCACCAAAACGCTCGCCCAACTCGCCACCCCCATCCTCACCGCCTGGGTAGAGGACAAACCCATCCCCACCGCAGAGCTCCTCCCCCTCCTCCTCACAGCAATGAGGAAGGAGGAGAAGAAAGAAGAACAAATTATTTCCCACTAACGGAGTCTACCGCTATTTCGGCAGTCTTTCTTATCATCTTTTCTCTGGTGCTTTCCGGGCGGAATTCCATTTCTCCAGTTTCAGGATTTTTTACAGCTACATATCTTTTGCCCTCCTCTGCCTCCGAAGCATCGGTAATCCTGCCATCGCCACAAGCACACAGAACAAGCGCGCTCGCCATCAATACTGCTATCTGTTTATTATTCATAGAAAAATTAATCACGTAATGCCTTCTGCAACATGCGGCGGACATCATCATCTACCTGATAGGGATAATTCAACATCTCACGCCACACCTCCACTTCCACCGGAGACATATGCGGCATCTTCCACTCCGGTAATGATTCGTGCGCCTCACGCAGTTGAACAGGAGTATCAGCAGCCACGCCGAGAAACTTCAGCAGAAAACGCCGCACATACATACCCACCACCACGCTGAGAATCAGCCCGCCCAAAGTCGGCAGCAGACCGCTACCCAAGGCCGCTAAACCGCTTCCTTCCGCCAGCGCAGCACCGGCAGAACCGGACACAGAGAACAAATCCTTTCCCAAATGCTGCGCCGCCCCCATCACCTCCTGCCACAGGCTATCACCCGGCAAAGCACGTGCGGCCGCCTCAAATGCTCCGAAAATATCATGCTGACCATCTACCAGATGATGCAGTTGTGAGCCCCCCGTATGCGTGCTCAGGTACACGCTGTCAATCGCCTTATCATATACTGTACTATTAGGCGTATTGATGGTAGCGGCCAACTGCTGCGCCAGCGCGTGCCCGCTCCCACTCCCCAATGCCGCATCCCCTAACATGCCCCCCGTGAATACTGTTTCTCTTATACCTTGCTTCATTGTAAATCAAAAGGCAGAAAGAATACTACTACATTTATCCCATAAAACAAATATTTTTCTATTTTTATTTATCTCTTGAGCTATTTTTATATACATCAACAAAAAAACTCATCACAGATCCATTTTCGGTCGAGAACGACTATCAGACGGGGCGTTTTAATTATTCAGGAACATACTCTCCATGGCTATGCGGGCAGCAGTGGGGGTGTTCGCAATGGTGGTGCTCATGCGGGCGGGATTCCGGGGCGCAGAGATAGTGGCCAAGGACCGGGGCGGCGATAAAGAGGAGGCGGAGGAAGTACGGAGTTTATTGTGTAACGAATCTGTTGAGACTTCGGCACACTCAGGCAAAGCAGATGAACACCAGGAGGTAGAGAGCGGTGGAAAAGAAGAGGATGAGCAGGAGGAGGTAGGTGAGGAATTGGAGGGCGTTCTTCAGGTGGGGGTGGCGGGTCATAGGGCGGGGAATGGGGGTCAGGCGGGGATGTGTTTGCGGTGGATACGCATAATTTCTTCCACGATGGCGGTGTAGAGTCCGCGCTCGTTGTGGTAATCTATCCAGGCAAACTGTCCGTTCGGGTTGAACTCCAGGAACTGCAAGCCCTGCGGGGTGCGCATGAAATCCAGACGCGCAAAGGAGAGTCCGGTTTCCTGCATCATGGCGATGATGCGTTGCTGCTCATCACGGCTCAGTTCGCAGGGCTGCCAGGAGTCGGCTCCGTTGAAGGTGCGGACGCGGGAATCCACTGCGCTGGATTGGCAGGGTAATTCGCTGGCAAAAAGCTTGCCCGCCACATACGCCACGGTGACATCTGCTACGGCGTTGCTGACCATTTGCTGGAGAAACCATGGGTACTGAGTGTCGAGTCTGGCAGAATCCACTTTGCTGACGGTGAGGTGCCGCCCCTGCCCCAGCGGTTGGGCACCGTTGGTCTTGCACACAATGGGAGAGACCAGCTGCACCGGGCTGCGATGCAGCATCTGCCAGTCCGGCACCGGAAAATATGCCGACGCCAGCCGCATCTGCCGCATCTTGTACCATGTGCCGTACGGGGAGGGGTGGATGAGCGCCAGTTTTCCCTCATGAAAGGCTAAATCCTTGAGTCCGGACCAGATGAGGCTCACCTCCTCCCGCATCCAGGACTCCGGGCTGCCCTCTGCCGGGATGTCGATGTAGGGCGGGTCAAACATCACCTTACGCTCATAGACGGCTCCGGTGCAGCTCTCTGTACAGATGCGCCCGGTGGGGTCAGCCAATTCAAAGCCGCCGTGGTGGATATTCCAGCTATAGTCCCTCCAGAGGTCGATGTTGAAGCGGAATACCTCTGCACGAGCCGTCAGGCGCGGCATCAGAGCATCGGTGGTAACATCCCGGCTGTTGGTCAGGAGCAGTATCATAGGGCTGTTACAGGCATTGGAAAGAGGCAACCCCGGAATACACCGGAGTTGCCCCTGATTAAAGATGCGAAATCAGGCCAGGTGCCAGTCATCCACGCACTGTGCACCTCTGCCACCGGGAATAAGGCTGAAAGAAGCCGTAGAGCCATTGCGGCACTCGTCCTCATCGATGATGCTTTCTGCCTTCTGCTCGGTCCAGCTGTAGGAAGCGGTGGTTTCCTGCGGGATATTGTCCACCTGCTCCTGGGTGTCGGCCACCATGAAAGGAGTCAGCGTGGCAATCGTAAGAGTCGTAATCATAGTTGTGTTATTGCGTTTGTTGTTCTCCCCCGTCGAGTATGCCTTTGTGGCATTTCCTCTATCAGGGCTGGCTCTATTGTATCTTGTTTGCTACTTTTGTCAACTACTTTTGACCATAAAAGCACATTTTTCTCTATATTTTCATCATTTCGCAGCTATTTTTAACTATAAAAGCAACTCTCCTACCCATCTTCCCCGCGTTGAGAGGGCACAAAAAAGCCCGCCGAATGGGCGGGCTCCCGGAAAAAGCGCCCCAAAAACGCTCCACTTACAAATCAACGGACTTCTGTTTGCAGTCACCGCTCATGCCGTTTCTGATTAACTCCGGAAAACACAGCTTTGTTATCAACGCGCATCGGCATCATTTGCATCAACTCTGCGCGCCGCTTTCAAAATCCCCTTATGAGCACTCGGTATTTGGTTTATTTCCTGCTCAGATTTTTCTTGTACGTCTGCACGGCAAAACCGAGTGCGCCGAGGATGAAGAAGAGGTCATCTATCTGTCCAGGGCCGATGAGTGCGTCCGGGATGAGGTCTAGGGGGAATATGAGGTAGCCCAGCGCCAGCATACCCAGCAGGAGGCTCTGTTTACCACGTACACCGCTCTTGTTCAGTACTTGAAAGAAGTACTTGACCGTAGATAGTTTGTTGCTCATACGATGATATGGTATAGAAAAAAAATACCCAACATTTGCAAGTGTAAATCTACAAAATGAGATAAAATGCTACATATTATCCAGGCAAAATGGAAGTTAACAAGAAGTGCAAAATCGAAATTTAGCTCGCTTTGCTCGCAAGTAGATGGCTATCTCTCAACTTTTTATCCTATTGCGAACGAATGCTCGCCGAACATTACCTTTGTACAATGTACTTCGTTCCTTGTACATTAAATTCCTTTTTCCTCAAACTGTGAATCCCATAAAGCCCCGCCCTTTCCCAAATCGAACAGGCTTAAAGCAGCAATGAGCCTTTGGGGGTGATGCGGTATTTCTGGCGGGGGTGGCGGGGGCTGTCGGGGTAAAGCATGCACAGGTAGCCGCCCTCCAAAGCCGGGGTCAGATACTTCTTCAGGAAATTATCGCGGCCTTTCAGGCGAAGGGCAAGCATCATTTCCCGAACAGACAGCTGTTCCCCACCAATCGCCAGCAACAGAGCTTGCACATAAGGATTCGGCGGCGTGTCAACTTGTCCTGCTACTTGTCCTGCCACTTGACCTTCACTTATCCCTTGCTTATCCTGTGCTTGTCCTGTTGACTCTGCACGGACATGGAGGAAACGGCTTTTGAGCTCGTTCTCCTCGCCCAGGAGAAGATTGCGGAAGAATCTGATGAGGAAGGAGTAATCAGCACAGATACCGGCAGGGGCATTATTATAGTTGGCCCGCACCAGAGCATCGCGGAAATAGCGTGCATGGTGAGCGAACGGAAGATTTGTCACGCGGAAGCCCAGATAGCGCAGATACTTGATGCAGAACACCGCCGTACTGCGGGTATTCCCCTCCGGGAAGGGATGCACCTGCCAGATATCCGCAATGAAATGGGCAATGTGCTCCACGAGCTTGTCCTGCGTAATCCCCTTGAACGAAAAGCGCTTCTCTTTCTCCATGTCGTAGTCCAGCGCCATGAGAATCTCAGCCGCATGGGCATAGCGCACGGTATCGCCCTCCAGCACCCATTCTTTCTTGGTGATGTTGTAGGTACGCATCTGCCCGGCAAACTTGAACACATTGTGAAAAAGGCGCTTGTGGATGGATGCCAACCCCGCCGGGCTGAAATGGAATGCCGGCTCACTGAGCAACGCCGCGATATTGGCCGCCACTTTGTCTGCCTCATCCGACGGCGCTGCCGCTCCGCGTTCGGCATGCTCTGCATAATACGCCGCCACACGCTGCTGCACTTCATCCATGGAAATGTAGCCGTTGATGTGCTCATCCGCCACATCCCGCAGGTATTCCGACACCTCCAACCCATCCACAGCCTGCAAGCCCACCGCAATATCCCAGGAGAGCGCACGCTCCGTCACATCCGGCTCTGCTGCGTAAAGATATGTCTCGTAAAAATCAGGATAGTTGTCCTCTCTCTGCATGCCAAAATTATATCATAACACAGCCGTTTTTTCAACACAAATCATTAAAGCACAATCATTTTATCATCTTTTTACACTTATCCCGCACTTATCCTGTACTTATCCTGTACTTATCCTGTAGCTGCATCGACTACGGTAATCGAGCCGGAGAAGGGTTCTCCTTTACCTGTTTCCTTTCACCGCTCTAACTTCTGGCTTTTCCCTCAGGTCGCCCACCCCGAACCGATATCCGGGATGTCTATCTCATTTAAAATGTGACAACTCTTAATAACCACATAATCAGCGATTAAGACCCATTTTTGTATACAGTCGGCTCTATACCCACCCGTTTTCCCTGCCCCCTCTTTGCCAAAGTTAGAATCATTTACGCATTTTTTCCTGTACATCGCACTTTAAATAAGCTACCATGCAGGTAGCAATAAGCTATTTTTCCCTCACCGGAACAGCCACCCATCTTCCACCATGAAACTGCATCTTCCCCTTTTACTCCGCAAGTGCCTTCTTCTCATCTGCGCCGCCACGGCTGCCACCACGGCCTGGGGCGGTGGTATGCATGAGGATGTAGACAAACGCACTTACTCCGACTTCGGACAGAACAAGGGACGTTTCCGCGTTACGGGCATCAGCTCCATGCTGCAGGCCATCCGCGACAAAGACGGCGGCATTGCCATGCCCAAAGCGAACGGAGAAGTCACCTGGGTACTTCCGGAAGAACAGGGAATGATTAACTTCGCGGGTAGCCTGGACTACGGTGCCACCGGAACGCAATGTCACGGTGCCGCCGCTGCGTTCGGCTCCAACTATCTGGTCACGGTGGCACACAATCCCGGATTCAGTGCGGCTTTCGGAACAACTCAACTGGGGAGCAGTCATACCATCAAATACAGCACGGTGCAAATCACGGAAAAAGATTTGGTGAGCGCGGCAGACTGGGCACTATACCGACAGAATAAGATATTTACAGACGTTGTCGGTGCATATAACTACAGCGGTGTATCTTCCGAACAGCAGGACAGTAACGAAAACGGCATACCCGACATCAAGGAACAGCTCGAGGGTGAATTAATGTACCGCGCGTATGCGGGTTCCGTTGCAGTCTGGAAAAAAAACGGAGAGCTTATCAGTGCAGGCTCTCCATATACCACCATACTGGGAGGCATCTCTTCCATCCGAGCCATTGCCATCACGGAAGAGGGGCTCATCTTCGGCGACTGGAACATGAAACCCGAATCCTCCTGGGTCAATGAAACCGCACCCCTGCCGACCAACGCGCAAGGCGGCGACTCAGGTTCCCCCATCTACGTCTACAACAAGGAAGCCGGACGCTATGAATATATTTTCTCCTTACGTGCCGGCAACGCCACCACCTACTCCGTGGCGCATGGCTCCATCGACTATGCCAACGAGATTCTGGACAAGCACAGCGTAGAGGTGGACATGAGCACCACGAACACGGCGCAGCTGGGCGCAGTCTCCAATGGCAGCGGACTACTCACGGTGGGAGATACCAAGTACAGCCATCTGGCTGTGAACTCCGGCAGCCACATGTGGAAAGATCTTTCCGCCGTCAAAAACAACGATAACTGGTACGCTTACGGAAACAATTACCAGAATGGCATCAGCGGTCTGGGCAGCACCCAGAACCTGATATTTACCGGCAGCGGCAGTGAGAATGAGCATGAAATTATCCTGAACGATACGGTTGACACCGGTGTTGGCTACCTGGAGTTCAACAATGGCCGCTTCACCGTCAAAAACGCCGATGGCGGCGATTACACTCTCAATTCAGCGGGCTACGTGATTAATGACGGTGCAGAAGTCCACGTGCAGCTGACCAATCCGTCTAACTACATGCGCGAATGGCGCAAGAACGGCGCGGGCGATTTGTACATTGAGGGCGAGGGTGACAACAACATCCTGCTGGCAGTCGGCGGCAGCGGCACCACCTACCTGAACCGGACAAACGGCCACGCCGCCTACAATGTGCTGGCCAGCAGCGGTGCTACAGTGGTCATCTCTGACACCAACCAGATTGAGCGAGACTTCACCTTCGGGCTGAACGGCGGCACACTGGACATGAACGGCAACTCCATGGAATGGTACACCACCAATTCCAATATTGAAGCCGATGGTTTCAGCATCAACGCCCTGACGGATGATGCCCTCATCATCAACAGCAGCGGCACCACCACCATGACCTACAAACAGGCCGGTAATAGCGTCTGGAAAGGCTCTCTGAAGGATACCTCCAACGGCTCGCTGAGCGTCATCGCCGACATAGGGACTGGCTCCGTATGGACCATGAACAGCATCTGCACCGACCTCAGCAACAATGAAGCCAGCTCCTTCACCGTCAAGAGCGGCACCGTGGTGCTGGCCGGCATTAACACGGAGCACGGTACCGGCTCTGTGCCGTACAGCAACGATATCTTCTTCTCTGAGGATGACTGGCACTACGCCGATGCCAAGATGAACGTCACGGTGGAAGACGGAGGCACTTTCCGACTGGGCACCCACGCCCGCGTCAAGGGAGATATCACGGTTAATGAAGGCGGCACCTATGTGATGAATGAGGGTGTTCACCACCAAATGGAATACATCGAAGGCGGTATCATCAAGGAAAATACGCAGGAATGGGCAGACTACTACGGTCACCGGGGTAACACCAAGCTGGCAGGCGGTGCGCTCAAGGTGGAGTTTGCCGACAAGACGACTGCGACTCACACCTACGGCGGCAACATCACAGGAGAGGGTACCGTCAGCGTGAATGCGGCCAACAGCATCCTCTACCTGACAGGCAACAACACCTTCACCGGCTCCCGCAGCGTCATCGGCGGCACACTGATGGTGGAAGACGCTGCCGCTGCCGGAAGTCAAAAATGGCTTGTAGGCGAAAAGGGAGCTCTGGCTGCCGACAATGCCGATGGGAATACGGCGCTGAACTATATTGACAGCGAATCCAACGGCGTACTGGCTCTCACGCAGAACCAGCTCACCCGGATTGATACCTCCGGGCATAAGAACCTCATCATCGGTGCTCTTGCCGGGCAAACCATCCAATACGGCGCACAAGGCACCACGGAACAGTTGGCGGCGGTCGACAACGTCTGGCGACTGGGCGGCGGCGGCGGTAATCTGGTGGTGAACTATGTACTGACGGGCGACAATAAGCTCATTCTCGGCAATGCTCACACCAAGGGCGTAGTCACCCTCACCAACTTCGGCAACAACTTTACCGGAGGCATTGATTTCATGGGAACAGGTGTCACGCTTGACTACACAAGCGAGGACGTCATCCGTAACATCTCACTCAATCTGAGTTACGGTAACCGCATAGCCATGTCTGACCTGATTTCCAACATCTCCAATAACTCAAACGGTATTCTGCTGCAACGGAAGGCTGATCAGGATCTGGACATGACAGCACATCAATCGCTGTTCCTCGGCGCAGAAGGCAACCTGAATTACACGGGCAAGCTTCAGCTGGCAGAAGGTCAGGATTACCGATTCGCCGCAGCAAACGGCACCCTGACCATCGCCGGCGAAGTCGGAGGCAATCGTGATATTATCATCGATGCCCAAGGATACACCGGCGGCACAGTCAAACTGGAGCAGCTGAACAACTTGAACGGCAACGTTACCGTTATGGGGCAAGACAGCACCAAAACGGCAAATATCGGCAACATCACCCTGCGCATTGATCAGGATAATGCGCTGAATTCGGCTGAAAGCGTCACACTAAAAGCGGGCGGCACCCTGCATATCGGCGATTCCACCCAGCATATCGGCAAACTGATACTGGAGGAAGGCAGCTCACTTCTGGGTAACAGACGTGAAAACTACTCTGATCCCAAAGCCAGTATACTCCACATTACCATTGATTCCCTCAATGACATCAAAGGAATAGTAAATGTAGGCACCATTCATAAGTATGGCAACAATACACTAGATCTTGACAACACACAAATGAGCCTGGGCAACCTGCGCTACCAGGAACTTTATATTGAAGAAGGCGATGCCAGGCTCTCACAAGCCTATACAAATGTCGGTGTGCTGTATCTGGGAGACAGCACACTCTATTTGAATGGCAAAAGCCTCTCACTTGGCTCGGTCGTTACAGAAGATGGTGCTGTCATTGATGCCTCCGTAGCCGGCTCTGCCTTCGGCGCAAACAGTATCATTGCAGCTACAAGCGGCACCACAACTATCACCAATGGTACAAATAATGTAAAGGTTTCCGGACAAATCAGAGCAGCACTTGGAGCAACCTTGAAACTGACCGGGTCAGGGCAGTGGGATTTTAATTATACCAGCTATAATTCCGATGGTACACTCCGCATAGAAGATGCAGAGTATATAGCCTTTTCTTACGGCAAAAACTCCGGGGATAGTCTAGATGGCTCTTCTCCGCATACCAAAGCTGTTACCATCAACGGCACGCTTGACCTGGCTGAAAGTGCCAAAGAAATCCGCGCGGCGGCCGAGTGTTTTGTCCAGGAAATAAGAATCAATTCTCTCAAGCTCAACGGACAAAACCTTACTCTGACCGAATCCACTAACCAGGCAGTCTGGAGAATCAAGGATCTGCAAGCAACAGCCGACACCTCGATCACTTGGAATGCAGCCCATACAACAACTTCCAGTTATCGCAAGGATGTCAACAACGCAGAAGCATGGGAATATGTCACCGAGACAAACTCCTCCCGGCTGATTTTGAATGGAGAGAATTCTTTCGCGGGCAAAATTATAGCCAACCGCACAACAAATGGTGAAGCCTACAACAGCTATGTAGAACTGGCTCATGATAAAGCACTGCAGCACGGCACACTGGAGCTGAACGGCTACGAAGGCTCCACGATGTCACTGGCGGTCAACACAAATAATGCCCGTATCAAGGGACTCACCGGTAATGAACACTCCCTCGCGTACAGTGGCGAATCCTCGCGTATCAATCTCGCCTCTGCCCCCACGGGTGACGGCAAAAACACGCTGACCATCACCGGCAGCGAGAACTACAACTACAAGGGTGCCGTCAACGGGCTGAACATCGCCATGGACGGCACGGGAACCCAGATTTTCAGCGGCAACAATATCAAGGCGCAGAATATCATGGCTCTGCAAGGCAACCTGGAGTTCACGAACGCCCCTACGGTGGCAGACACTATCAGCATCGCTCAGGGAGCCACGCTGAAACTGGGTGAGAGCTACAGCCTGAACGAAGGAGTGACGCTGGCGTTGATAGCCGGGAACGGCACGCAGGGCACGCTGACCAGCACCCTGGTACTCAACGGCGGCACACTGGAATTTGACAGCACGGTGCTGAATGCCAACACCCCGCTGTTAAACGCCACCACTCAATACGGCACTGGCTTTACCACCCAGGCCATCAGCTTCAGCAACCACCAATCGCTTGAGCACGACGTTACCTATACCCTGCTCTCCGGTGACTGGAGTACACACAGTGCCAGCCTGGCCGGCAATATGCCGGATTACCTCTCCGGCAGCATCTTTGCCGGCGATAGCAACGGTTTGAAAGTAACCATACGCTTAGCCGATGGTTTCGCGGAATGGCAGGACGATTATGCCGTGTTCAGCGCAGGAGAAACTGTCCTGTTCCGCGACCACGAGCCTTCCCAAAATCTTCAGTTCACAAGCGCAACCACTGCGGAAGGGCTGCGCTTCACGAACACCGAAACGTACAGCTTCTCCGGCAGCGATGTCGCGCTGAGCGGCAACCTGAATGTGGAAAGCGGCAAGCTGGTGCTCAACAACAAGCTGACAGCGGCAGACTACACCGCAGCCGAGGGTGAAGTGGAGATTGCCGCCTCCGGCACGCTGGTACTGACCGATACCCAGGAGTCCACCGCCTCCGTCAACAACATCTCCGGCACCGGCACCGTGCAGATTAAGCTCGACACCACCAATAACACCTACGACAACAAGCTCGCCATTGATGAGGATTTTGAGGGCACAACCCATGTAACGGCCGGCAACCTCACGCTCACGGACAGCAGCTTCGGCAACACGCTGAAACTGGCGGGAGGCGTCAATGCCCAGATAACGGCAAAAACGACTATTGACGGTAATCTGGAGCTGGAAGGCAAAACAGAGGTACACCAGAATAGCGGCAATCAGCTCATCATCAACGGGGATGTGACCGGCAGCAACGGCACATGGGAACGCAGAGGCGGCGGCACGCTGGATATCAACGGCTCTGTCTCGCTGGCAGGCTTCGACACTGGCTCTGACGGCACCACGTCCAACTTCAACGGCACCACCTCCATCTCCACCGTCACGCTTGACCAGGAAAACATTACCGCCAACTTCAACGGTAACGCCACCGTGGAAACACTCAATCCGAACGGGAACAACGTGACTCTGGGTGGCACGGGCAACCTCAGCGTCAGCAACTTCAACCTGACCGGCGGCAAGAGCGTCACCATCGACGGACTCAGCATTGCCGAAAGCTCTGCACAGACACGCAGTTGGAACAACAACACGATTAACCTGAAAAACGGGGCAAGTCTGGATACTCGTCAGTCGTACTACAACCATAGTTCCGGAACGCTGACCATTGGCGGTAGTGATGCCAATGGCACGATGTACGTGAAAGGGCTCTGTCTGATGCCCAATGATGTAGCATATACGAAATCCGAGCTTAACGTATCCGCCGGGGCGCACCTGATTATCGCCGGTGAAACCAGCGGGACAACGGGTTCAGACTTTGTACTGGCAGTGGGTGGAGAACAATCACAATTGGGTGCCGGTGCCAATAAAATTAACATTTATGGCACGCTGACATCCAATGCCGCCATGACACTCTACCGCAAAGCAGCAGATGTCACCATTCAGAACGGGGGCAGAATGAATTTACTTGAAGGTCTGGTACTGAAAGGCACAGCATTTAATGATTGGATGGGGGCCATGAATGCCAATCTTCAGGTCCTGGAAGGCGGGCAGCTGTATGCCGCCGGCGGTACGCAGCGCAGCGAGCTTGTCGTCTCCCTCGCATCCGGTACCACTCTGGGTGCCATCGGCTCGGCTGATTCCACCGTCACTTTCAAGAACAACATGACTGTGGGAACAGAGGACAAGGACGGCACCTTCACCGTGGATACCGCCGCCACCACGGCAGATGACAACCTCCTGCTGACCCGCAGCGAAACCAAGGGCGTGACCGTGGATATGACCGGCAGCCTGAGCCTGCAGGGCAACACCGCGGTGGAGGTCATCGGCAGCGGTGCCCTCCGGCATAATAGCGCGTTCAACAACGCCACCGCCATTCGTGTACGGAAGGGTGCTACCCTGGCAGTGGATTCCGGGGCTGAGCTCACCACCGCAACAGAACTGCGCAAGAGCAGCATCTCGCTGGATTCAGCCAAAGTCAACGGCAGCGGCATTACCGTGACAGATGCGGCAACCATCCGCGCCACGGGCGGCAACAGCACCATCGCCGCCGCCACCACCCTGACCAATGAATCCACACTGACCTATGATGTGGCAGGGGGAGCCACCCTGCAATCCACTGGGGCACTCACCTCAGAGACACGCAGCGATCTGGTTAAAATCGGCACCGGTTCCCTGCAGCTCAACAATGGAGCAAACCGCTTCGACAACATCCGCGTAGACGCAGGTGAGCTGATGGTTCACGGTGCAGAGGCCTATGACCTGGATAACCTGCAGGCTGCTACCTCCGCTTCGCTAAGCTTCTACGTCGGAGCTGTCGGTAATGTGGAAACGGAAGCCGCTGTCCGCGTCAGCGGCACCGCAGACTTTGGCAGCGGGGCACAGTTGAACGCCAACCTGACGCTGGCTACCGGGGCTGTCCTGAACGTAGCAGACGGTGGTCTTGCCATGGGAAGCACCCTGACCCTGCAGGAAGGCGTGTTGCTGGGGGATTCTACCCTGGCACGCGTACAGAGTCTCAGCGTGGGTGAATCCACCACCCTCTTCAGCGGGGTGGACGGTCTGACCCTGGGCGAGACGGAATACGCCACCATTTCAACAGAAGATTCCATCCTGGCCAGCCCCTACTTCAGTAACCTGAGTGACAACTACGCGCTCACCTACACCGGAACGGACAACGGCAGTCTCCGCATCACCATGCTCTCCATCCCCGAGCCAGCCTCGTCGACGCTGAGCCTGCTGGCACTCTCTGCCCTGGCCATGCGCCGACGTCGCAAATGACCTGATTATTCTTCCTCTGTTATCAATGAATAGCATCAAAAGCTCTGCACTTACCATGAAACGTGTCCTTTTTCTTCTTCCCTTCCTTGCCGGCATTCCCCACACATACGCCGCCGTGGGCGATACGGTGAGCAGCTCGGGTACCTACGTGGCAGATGGCATTGTTATCAGCGGCGCAGGGACCGGTTATCTGCAGACCAGTCGTGCAAATTCCACCCGTCTCTACGATAGTCGTAAAGGTGCAGAGTGGGCAGAAAGCAATGATTCTCTCATGTGCTGGTTGCACGCTTCATCCAATGTCATCCAATATTGGCAGAGCTACTATGGAGTATTTGCCAAACCGCAGGCCGGGTCTTACTATGATTATGATGCTTCATTCAACACCGGTTTCCCGAAATCAAGTCAGGCAAAACCCCTGCCCTATGGGAGAATAGGAACGGAGGCTCCGTCCACAACGGATGAGTCAAAGGAGCCGGTGCCCGATGGCAGACGGCTGGAGGTGGCCCGTGACATGTACCTCTCCATCCCGAACCTCTCCTCACAACCGAGAAACACAGGAGGTGTGTTCAGCTGGGCAGCAGAGTGGTTCTTCCGCGGCGCCGATAAATGGAAAAAGGCAAACGGTAGTACCATGGATTTGAGTGCCAACGGCACAGTGCTCAACACAGGCGGTTACTATGCGAACTACTTTGGCAAAGGAGCCCACTTCCAAGAGGACCTTTCTTATACAAGCGTCTATTCAGATGTTCAGGAAAAAGTTTCCGATGTGCACAACACCACAGCAGGCGAACCGTTCGGAAGCACAGATACCGCAAAGGTAAAAGATTTGCTACTTCGGGGATTCGGTGTTGAAAACGGAGTACAGGTGGAAAGCGGTAAAATTATTTGTCTGGGGACAACCAACTCCTATACCGGGAGTGGCCATGTGATTACCTGCTATGGCTTTACGACAGATAGCGCCGGCAATCTCAAATCCGTTCTGGTGGCGGATAATAACAGTAAAATTGACACCTATAATTCCAGCCTTACTGAGCTGTTTGTCAAGGTTGAGGAATACACTGATCAAAACGGTGCAAAGACTCAGCAAATCGGTCTGTACCGAAAACCTGATTTCAATTTAACCTCCGCTTTCAGCACCGGCACAGAGGGAGGCGTCAACTGCCTCACCTCTATCTCCTACATCAACACGCCGGAGGTGCTCAAGAGCATGCTCGCGGAATATAGTGATACCGCGAACGAGGCTCAAGTGTGGAACGGTTCATCGACTGAATGGAAAGCTCAGCAGGTCAACACGGAAGAACTGCCCACCGAAGCCACCGGATGGGATGTGAACGTGAATGGTAATCACATTGCGTCGGAGCATCAGGGGTACTATCACACCTATGCCACTGATGGGCGGCGCGTGCTCTTCGATGCCCATGCAGCCGAAGACAAGCGCATCGTCACCATTAACGGAACCGTCGCAGCATCAAGCATCGAGGTAGCCGCTTCCGGCTACGAATTCAAAGCCGGAGAAAATGCGCAGCTGAAAGCCGGAGCCAATCTGGTGATGCGCAGTATGTCCACCCTGCAGAGCGAGATATCGCTGAAGCTCCATGACCTGACGCTTGAATCCGGAGCGAACCTTTCCTCCCATAAGGACATCACGGTATGCGGCACTTTCCATGCCGCCACAGCCCCTACAGCTGCCACTTTCTCCATGCGCAGCAGTACCACCCCGGCAAGTAGTGTAGATGCCAACCTCGATTTGACAGACGCCACCGCCATCGTACTGGAGAACACGGTCAATATGAACGGTAACCGCCTCCGGCTCAATTCCTCTACCCACATTACACTCGACTATGATGCATTGCACAGTGATTTAGTGTTTTTTTCAAACGTGGGTGAGTTGCTGATTACGCTGAAGGACGGAAGCGAGCTGGCTCTGGCTCCGGGGGCAGATGTGACACCGTATCTCACACTCTACAGCAACGACACCCCGCTTCAGGGAGCAAGTATCACTTACTCCGCATCGGGCGCCATCACGCTCTCCGTACCGGAACCAACTGGCACCACACTGTGCCTGCTGGCTCTGATCGGCACAGCAACGCACCGCAGAAGAAAACACTGAGAGGACTACGCCTCTGCGGCGAAAGCAATCATGACGTGTCGGCTCTCATCGTCATGCTCAGAAAGTACAAAGTCAAATGGACGATGGCCAGGGTGCAGCGTTAGTTGAACCCCTCCGCGCGCAGCGCAGCGAACTTTTCATTCGCCAATCGTACCTTCTGACAACTTCCCATTTGACACAAGCCCCGGGAAAGGGGGAGCGTACCGAAAATCCCCTGCCCGGACAGAGCCGGACAGGGGATTCTGTGTAACGTGTATGTAAAGAGGGAGCTTTACTTCATGGCTTCCTCAATGGCCACAGCCACGGAAACGGTGGCACCGACCATGGGGTTGTTGCCCATGCCGATGAGACCCATCATTTCCACGTGAGCGGGCACGGAGGAGGAGCCGGCGAACTGGGCATCGCTGTGCATGCGGCCCAGGGTATCGGTCATACCGTAGGAGGCGGGACCGGCAGCCATGTTGTCCGGGTGCAGGGTACGACCCGTGCCACCGCCGGAGGCCACGGAGAAGTACTTCTTACCGGCCAGCGTGCATTCCTTCTTGTAGGTGCCGGCAACCGGGTGCTGGAAGCGGGTGGGGTTGGTGGAGTTACCGGTGATGGACACGTCCACACCCTCCAGCCACATGATGGCCACGCCTTCGCGCACATCGTCAGCACCGTAGCAGTTCACCTTGGCGCGCTCACCGTCGGAGAAAGCCTTCTTGCTCACCACTTCCACCTTGCCGGTGGCGTAGTCGAACTTGGTCTGGCAGTAGGTGAAGCCGTTGATACGGGAGATGATGTAAGCGGCGTCCTTGCCCAGACCGTTGAGGATGACGCGCAGCGGCTTCTGACGCACCTTGTTGGCGGAGCGAGCGATACCGATAGCGCCTTCAGCGGCGGCAAAGGATTCGTGACCGGCCAGGAAGCAGAAGCACTCCGTCTCCTCGCGCAGCAGCATGGCGGCCAGATTGCCGTGACCCAGACCCACCTTGCGGTCGTCTGCCACGGAGCCGGGGATGCAGAATGCCTGCAGACCTTCACCGATGGCTTCGGCGGCGTCGGCAGCCTTCGTGCAGCCCTTCTTGATGGCGATGGCGGCACCCACGGTGTAGGCCCAGCCGGCGTTCTCGAAGGCAATGTTCTGGATGCCGCGAACAATGGCGCGGACGTCGATACCCTTCTCAAGGCAGACCTGCTCGGCCTCCTCGCAGGAGTTGATGCCATACTGTGCCAGCACGGGCAGAATCTGGTCGATACGACGAGAGTAGGATTCAAAAAGAGGCATAATCGTAACTTCTATATGGTTAAAGGTTCTTTACTCGTGGCGGGGGTCGATGTACTTGGCGGCACCATCGAAGCGGCCGTAGGAACCGGTGTGCTTCTTGATAGCCTCATTGGCATCCATGCCCTTCTTGATGTCTTCCATCATCGGGCCCATCTTCACGTACTGATAACCCGTGATTTCACCGTCGGCATCCAGCGCAAGCTTGGTGATGTAGCCCTCAGCCAGCTCCAGATAGCGAGCGCCCTTGGCCAGGGTGCCGTACAGCGTACCCGTCTGGGAGCGCAGGCCCTTGCCCAGGTCCTCCAGACCGGCACCGATGGGCAGACCGCCCTCAGAGTAGGCGCTCTGGGTGCGTCCGTAGACAATCTGCAGGAAGAGTTCGCGCATGGCGGTGTTGATGGCGTCGCACACCAGGTCGGTGTTCAGAGCCTCCAGCACGGTCTTGCCCGGCAGAATCTCAGAGGCCATGGCGGCAGAGTGGGTCATGCCGGAGCAGCCAATCGTCTCCACCAGAGCTTCCTGAATGATGCCCTGCTTCACGTTGAGCGTGAGCTTGCAGGCACCCTGCTGAGGAGCACACCAACCCACACCGTGGGTCAGACCGGAGATGTCCTCAATCTTCGTGGACTGCGTCCAGGCACCCTCCTGCGGGATGGGTGCAGGGCCGTGATTGCAGCCCTTCTTGACGCAACACATCTGTTCTACTTCGTGTGTGTACTGCATAATATGAGAATTGTTAGCTTTTGGGGGAATGAGGCCTGCCGCCGTGCAGCAATTCACTTCCTCGTGCGCTCATTATAACTGATTTTTCCCCATCTGGCGAACCTAAAATGCAAAAAAAATCGTCAGAACGCTTTCATTTTGAGTTAGTTTCAACTAATAAGCCAAGAATAAACACACCTTTTACATTGCAGCTCAACACAGAAGAACACTTGCACCCCCTTCCCATGTCGGGAGAGGCTGCAAGTGCTGTTATGGTTACACAGGGGAGTATCAGATGGCACTGATGCCGTATACAGCAGCGCTGCCGAGCTGTTCCTCAATGCGCAGCAACTGGTTGTACTTGGCCAGGCGGTCCACGCGGGAGAGCGAGCCGGTCTTGATTTGCCCGGCATTGGTCGCCACGGCCAAATCGGCAATGAACGCGTCCTCCGTCTCTCCGCTGCGGTGTGAAACCACTGCCGTGTAGCGGTTAATCATCGCCAGGCGCACGGCTTCGAAGGTTTCGGAGAGCGTGCCAATCTGGTTGAGCTTCACCAGGATGGAATTGGCCACCCCGGTGCGGATTCCCTTGCGGAGGAAGTCCACGTTGGTCACAAAGAGGTCATCGCCCACCAGCTGGCAGCGGTCACCGATAGTGTCCGTGAGCAGCTTCCAGCCCTCCCAGTCGTTTTCCGCGCAGCCATCCTCAATGGAGATGACGGGATAACGGCTGATGAGACCCTTGTAGTAATCCGTCAGCTCAGCGGCGGTAAGGCGGTCGCCCGTGCTCTTTTTGAAAACGTAGCGGTTGCTTTCCGGGTCATAGAACTCTGAGCTGGCCACATCCAGCGCCAGGAACACATCCTTACCCGGCTCATACCCGGCGTTGGTAATAGCCTGCATGATGCAATCCAGCGCATCTTCCGTGCCGTTGAGATTGGGCGCGTAGCCGCCTTCATCACCCACGGCGGTACTCAGGCCGCGCTTCCGCAGCACGGCGGCCAGCGCGTGGAACACCTCTGCCCCGCAGCGCAAGGCCTCGCGGAAGGAGGGCAGTCCCTTGGGCATAATCATGAACTCCTGGAAATCGATGGGAGCATCCGAGTGTGCCCCGCCGTTGATAACGTTCATCATCGGCACGGGCAGGATATGGGCATTCGGCCCTCCCAGATAGCGGTACAGCGGCTGCCCGGTGGCCTGTGCCGCCGCCCGAGCCGTTGCCAGCGAGACGGCCAGCAGCGCATTCGCCCCCAGCCGGGACTTGTTCGACGTGCCGTCCAGCTCCCGCATGCGACTATCCACCCCCATCTGGTCAGTAGCCTCCATGCCGCAGAGGGCGGGGGCTATCTCCTCATGCACATGTGCCACGGCTCCGGCTACCCCCTTGCCACAGTAGCGGCTCTTATCGCCGTCGCGCCACTCGTGAGCCTCATGCTCACCGGTAGATGCACCACTGGGCACGGAAGCACGCCCCATGATGCCGTTGCTCAGCCATACCTCTGCTTCCATGGTCGGATTCCCGCGCGAGTCCAGTATCTCGCGCGCCGTTACCTTGCTGATTGTACTCGTATTCATAACGCCGACGTTTTACCATGGCTCCGGCCGATTTGCAAGCCTATTTTTTCACACATAATTCGTTAAACAACAGTTATTATCTTACTGTTAGTCAGAACTAATTATTTATGAGTTAGTTACAGCTAATTCAAATTTTAAGCACCTCTGCAAAAAAAAGTGCCGGAGCATCCCCCGGCACTCGAAAAAACAGGAAATATCGCCACAATCAGCGCAGGATGAAAGTGCCCTTGCCCGTCTCTGTATCAGAATCACAGGTGTAGGTCTCGAATACAGTACCTCCGCTCAGGCTGGTAAAGAAGAGCTCGTAGGTAATCTTGTACGGATCCCCATTTTCGTTTTCGCCCTCGATTGTTACCTGTGCACAGCCTTTGGGGTGGAAGCAATACGTACCGATGATATCGTCATCTTCCTCGTTCTCGTACTCAAAGCCCACGCAGTGTCCCTTGCTCCAGTAGGAGACAGAATCGCCCCGAGTGGTGGTGCACATCAGCGTACCGAAACGCAAAACTTCCGGACAGAACTCCTTGGAAACATCTGCCAGCTCGTCAGCCAGCGGGTGAAGCTCCAGTGTCTTTTCGAGGGCAGAGGCATACACCGAAAGAACAGATTCGGCAGTATCTGTCACCATCCCGACAGGGGAACTGCAGGCACCGAGCATGGCGGTCAGCCCCGCCAGAGCAATCATCGACGATTTATTCATGATATTTGAGAGAAAACAGGGGAGGTTCCCCTCATTATCGAGAAACCTCCCGTTTGTGTGAATAGGTATGTTCAGTGCTTACTCCTGAGCACCGTGAGCCTTGAGAATCTCCACCAGCTCCGTGCGACCACTCTGCTTAGCAATCATGATGGGCGTCAGACCAAACTTGCTCTTGGCATTGACATCAGCACCGTAAGCGATGAGGTCACGCACGATAGCCTCAGCCATGTACTGGCGGCAGGCAATCATCAGAGCGGTCTCGCCGTTGTTGCTGACCGCGTCTACCTCAGTACCGGCAGCGAGGATGCTGCGGGCAGCCATGACATCACCGGTCTGAACAGCCTGCATCAGGCGGGTAAGCCCGTACTGACGCTGCACCGCGCAGGAGGAAAAACCAGCCAACACTGTGGCCGCCATGAGAGCCATCCCTATGAACTTCTTCATGTCACTCAGCAGGGTTAGGAATAATTAGCGACGACCCTTCTTCTTGGAAGGAGCGGGAGCGGCTGCCTCAATCTCAGCGGGAGTGGGAGCCTTTTCCACGAACTCGTAGAGGTCACCCGTGGAGCGGATGCCGGGAATACCGAAGAGGATGTAGTACTTGAACGTACGCTCGATGGAGGTGTTGGCAAAGGTGCGGGAGTTACCCTCGGGCTGAGCACCACGCTGACGGGCGTTCTCATACATCTTGTCAACGGCCACGGATTCGCTCGGCGACACCAGCGGAATAAAGCCCAACAGGTAGAAACCGGAGTCTGTACCCACGGCGCGACCCAGAACCAGCTTGCAGTCGGAACGGTCGATGGCCACAGCCTTGGTCAGGTTACGGTCTCCGCTCATCGTGGAAGGACCCACACCCGTCTGGGCGCAGCTGGCAAGCAGCGCAGCGGCGGCAAGTGTTACGATGGAAATAATCTTTTTCATGATGTTCGATGTATTTTGGTTGACAATCAGGGGCAGCGCCACAGTCACCCCGCTTCTCCGGGACTAGTTTTATCTGCGAATCTGCTCCGCCGCGAGCATATCGCATTTCAAATGCGATATGCACAAATGACCGTTTGTGTGAGTGTGTAATATGGTATCATATTTAACCCACCATTTTAGTCGGTTAATCGTTTTCTTGTTCTGATATTATTGAAAATCATTATTTATATGATTTTAGACTGGACATCGCATTTGAAATGCGATATACAGCATTGGTTGTAAGAATTATAGTTTGGTACATATTCCCCATTTTCATCGAAATGAGAAATGAGATTTTAGACTCGACAACATCGTAGCGGTGGCGTATACTAATCCCGCATGAAAAAGTATCTGATTCTCACCGCCATCTGCTCTCTCCCCCTGTTCACCCAGTGCACCCAGCAGCTTTCCAGACCGAGCAATGTATCCATCACTGCGGACAAGCATCGCACTCTCGTCAGAGAGTGGATTGAAAACATGGACAAGCAATCCCGCCTCATGGAGGATATCAAGTGCACCAGCGAAGCCAACGATGTAGCCGCAGAGATTCGCGAACTGGGTCGCACCATCAAGCTCCAGCAGGAGACCATCGAAGCTCCGCTTACCAAGCGAGTCTACGAGCAGACCATGAACCTGCCTGAGTTCCGCGAGCGAATCAACGCCGCGCAGTGGAGAAACCTCAATGCCAAGAAGAGCCTGAAATCGAAGGATTATTTCGACAGCAGGGCTTTGAGGTTCGCCATGTAAGCGCACCGCAAGGTTACCTTTTAATCTTCCCGGCATCCGTGCAGCGGCTGCCGGGATTTTTCGTCGCATGCAGAGAGTTTTCTGCAACCACGGCAGGACTTTTGCTTGCAGCATGTCGGAAAATATGCTAATACGTGGTTACCAAAACAGCATATCCTTAAAGGACAAAGGACGATGAACAATGGACGAAGGAGCCGCCATCGCTCCTGCGGAGCTTTGGCGTGGCAAATGGAAGGTTCGGCGAGCCTCCGGCTCGCAGCAGGACAAAAAGCCGGGTACAAACCCTTTGCATGCGAGCCAGGCGAGCGAAATTCTGCACCTTGTCCATCGTACATTTTACTTTGTACTTTTTGAGTCCCCATAACAAACTTACGCTCCCCCATGAACCCTCTTGCAACAGAGCATTTTCATCTCAGTCTCCCGCCGGAATACGCACCGTACGTGCACCTTCTCATCGGCATACTGATGCTGTATTTCGGCCTGACCGGGCTCAGGAAAGCAAACCGCCTCAGCAAAAAGGGTATCAAAACCCAGGGGGTGCTGGTACGGATAGTTCCCAGACGCAGCTTTTCCCTCAGCATCGGCTCAGGCTCAGCTCACAGCCACCGCGACAACGACACGATGGATGGCTTCTACCGCTACACGGATGAAGAGGGCCAAGAGTATGAAATCAAAGGCTCTGCGTACGACTGTTCCGTTATCGGCTCCAGCACCACCACGGTACTGTACAATCCGGAAAATCCGAGCGATGCAATCGTGACGGACTCCGGCGTGCCGCAGCTTGTCCCCATGATAATCACCCTTGCCGGCATCGGCTTCGCAGCCTACGGCATTTTCCAACTACCCCTCTGATTAGAACAGCTGTCCAATGCCGAGGGCAATCAGCAAAAGACCGGGAAACTTTTGCTTGCATCTCGTCAGTTAACATGCTAATACATGATTATGAAACGCCGTCCCTCCAAAGCAGCAGAACTTCCGTTGAACCGAGGGTCAGTTATCCTGTATCAGACTCAGGATGGACGACCGGGTATAGAGGTATCGCTGGCAAACGATACGGTCTGGCTGACAACCGACCAGATGGCAGAGCTTTTTCAGCGCAACAAATCGACCATTTCACGACATATCAGAGGAGTTTTTGAATCAGGTGAGCTTTCTCCTGATTCAGTTGTTGCATTTTTTGCAACAACTGCTACCGACGGAAAGACATATCAAGTCGCCTACTACAATCTCGATGTCATCATCAGCGTGGGATATCGGATCAAATCGCACCGTGGAGTACAATTCCGCATCTGGGCCACGCAGGTATTAAAAGAGTATCTGACCAAAGGATTTGCGCTCAATGATGAGCTGCTGAAACAAGCCGGCGGAGGGAATTATTTCGATGAATTACTGGCACGAATACGGGACATACGGTCATCCGAAAAGGTATTTTACCGAAAGGTACTGGAAATATACGCCCTGAGCATTGACTATGATCCTCGTACCGAAATGACACAACGCTTCTTTAAAACGGTGCAGAATAAGATGCATTTTTCCGTCCACGGACATACAGCATCAGAAATCATCTATTCTCGTGCCGATGCGGAGAAAGATTTCATGGGTCTCACCTCCTGGACAGGAGGATGGCCAAAAAAGAATGACGCACTCTACGCTAAGAACTATCTGAATGCGGAGGAATTAGATACGCTGAATCGAATTGTCAGTCTTTATCTTGATTTTGCAGAATTGCAGGCAAAAAGCCACAAGCCGATGTACATGGCAGACTGGATTGAAAAACTGGACGATTTTCTCAAACTTTCCGGCAAAGAACTGCTGAACCACGCCGGTTCTGTTTCTGCGGAGCTTGCCAAAGAAAAAGCAACAACTGAGTATGAAGCATTCAGAGAGCGTAGTCAGAGTCAGTTATCGCTGGTGGAAGAGCATTTTCTGAACGAATTCGAGAGTCAGAGAAAAAAACTCAGGCACATCAAATAATCATTTCCTACGGCATTTTCCAATTACCCCTCTGATTAAAACAGCTGTTTCACACCTAGAGCAATCAGCAGAAGGCCGGCGAGCGTTTCCAGCCAGCGGGTGGGCAGCCGGTGCAGCAGCCGCGCCAGATGAAAGGCGGTCAAAGAGCAGACAAAAGTGATGATACCGATAATACCCGCCGCCAGCACCACCTGACCGGGGCACAGGCAGCAGCCCACCAAATCACCCAGTGCCATGCAAGCCCCCACAGCCAGGGCATCTATAGCCGTGGCAATACCCACCAGCAGCAGGGCAAACAATCCCAAAGGCGTGGCAGAAGCTGCCTCATCCTCCTGCCCGGTCCATGCATGGCGGATGATACCCAACCCCAGCAGCAAAAACACCGCCAGCACAATCCACGGAGCCCAAGCATCCACATAGCTGCGCAGCTCCTGCCCTCCCCAAAAGCCGAGCAGCGGCATCGCCATCTGAAAAGCCCCCACCGTCAGCGCCAGCCAAAGAGAGCTGACTGCCCGCCGCGCACGCAGAATCAGCCCGTAGGAGAACGAATAAACCGTTGCATCCAGAGCCAGCACCAGGGCAATGACGATGAGTTCCGCGTAATTCATGTGCGGAGAAAAACATAACAGGAAAGCGGGAAAGAGTCAACCCCACCGGCCCGTTTTTTTGACTCCGTGCATTTTTAGATTGATTTATGAACGAATTTCATTAACATGTACGCATGTCCGCAAAACGATTTATTCTGAACGAGACCAGCTATCATGGTCATGGAGCCATCAGCGCCATTATCACTGAGGTGAATGCGCGAGGATTCAAGAAAGCCCTCATCGTGACCGATGCCGACCTGGTTCGCTTCGGGGTGGTGAGCAAAGTGACCGCTCTGTTGGATGAAGCAGGTGCTGCCTACGAGATTTACGACAAGGTGAAAGCCAACCCGAGCGTAGCCGTGGTGAACGGCGGCGTGGAAGCCTTCAAGGCAGCCGGAGCCGACTACATGATTGCCATCGGCGGCGGTTCTCCGCAGGACACGGCCAAGGCCATCGGCATCATCATCAACAACCCCGAGTTTGCCGATGTGGTATCCCTGGAGGGGCTCGCCCCCACCAAGAACAAGGCCGTGCCCATGATTGCCGTGGCCACCACCGCCGGCACTGCTGCTGAGACCACCATCAACTATGTGATTACGGATGAAGCCAACCGCCGCAAGTTCGTCTGCGTTGACCCGCATGATATCCCCGTAGTGGCCGTGGTTGACCCGGATATGATGTCCTCCATGCCCAAGGGCCTGACCGCCGCCACCGGCATGGATGCCCTGACCCACGCCATCGAGGGCTACACCACCCTGGCCGCCTGGGAGCTGGCAGACACCCTCAACATCAAGGCCGTGGAAATCATCGCCCGCAGCCTCCGCAAAGCCGTGGAGAACGATCCGGACGGTCGCGAGGACATGGCTCTGGGGCAGTACATGACCGGCATGGCCTTCTCCAACGTGGGTCTGGGCGTGGTGCACGGCATGGCTCACCCGCTGAGCGCCTTCTACAACACCCCGCACGGTGTGGCCAATGCCGTGCTGCTGCCCTACGTCATGGAATACAACGCCCCCTACACCGGCGAGAAGTTCCGTGAAATCGCCCGTGCCATGGGCGTGAAAGGCGTGGACAGCATGACTCAGGAAGAGTACCGCAAGGCTGCCGTCGATGCAGTCAAGCAGCTCTCCATCGATGTGAACATCCCGCAGACCCTGGCTGAAATCGGCGTGAAGGAAGAGGACCTCGAAGCCCTCACCGATGCCGCCATGGCCGACGTCTGCACCGGCGGCAATCCCCGCCCCTGCACATGGGAAGAGGTGCTGGGCGTGTATAAGACCGCTTTTGGTAAGTAATTACCATCCCGCAACATCTCACAAGGGGCGGGGGGCCACGGTCTCCCGCCCCGTTTTCACCAACCACCCTCACTGTTCCCACCACCGCCATGACCAGAATCGTCCTTACCCTCCTCACCGCTCTTTGTTCCCTTGCTTTTGCCTCCGATGATTGGGTGCTCGTCTTTGAGGACAACTTCTCCGGCAAGAAGCTCAACACCAGAAAATGGAGCCGCATCGAGTACGAAAAGGCCAAGCATTTCCCGGATTGGAAGAAATACCAGTCGCGCGACAAAAAGCTGCTGAAGATGAACGGCACCAGCATCAGCCTCTGGGGCAGATACGGCAAGTACCGCACCATGAGCAACCAGGACACCGCTCAGGATACCATCGCCTGCGCCGGTATCTATACCAAAAACACCTTCACCTTCCAGTACGGGCGGGTGGAAGTGCGCGCACGCTTCGACTGTGTGCAGGGCTGCTGGCCGGCCATCTGGATGCTGCCGGTCAAGGGAGGCTGGCCTGCCGGCGGTGAAATCGATATCCTGGAGCACCTCAACTTTGACAAAAAGGTCTACCAGACCCTCCACATGAGCGGCAACAACGGCAAGCACCGCTCCATCGGCGCCCAGCCGGCCCTGCAGGGTGAGGTGGATGGCTACCATGTCTACGCCATGGAATGGAAACCCGGCAGTATCACTTTCTATCTCGATGGCCGGCAGACCGGACGCTACGACAAGAGCGTCTCTGCCAACTGGCCCTTCGATAAGGAAGACCACGAGTTCTACCTCCTCATCGACCAGCAGGTGGAAGGTGCCTGGGCAGGCAAGGCAGACCGCGATACCCTCCGCAAAAAAGGCGCTGCCCTGGAGGTTGACTACGTGAAAATCTACGCCGACAAAAAGTACCAGCTCAAGACGAAGCCCAAAGCGAAGAAATAAGGCTCGACTTTTCCGCGTTTACAGGAAGCGAATCCAGAGGTAAAACCCTGAGATGAGGACGGAGAGCAGCATGAGCGGGAAGGCCAGCTTCATGAAGCCGAAGAAGGAGAACGCGACGTTATGCTTGCGCGCGATGGCCAGAGCCACCACATTGGCACTGGCGCCGATGACGGTGCCGTTGCCCCCCAGACAGGCTCCCAGAGAAAGCGCCCACCACAGCGGCTCCAAGTCGCCGTAACCCATGGCGCCCATATCCTGCACCAGCGGAATCATGGTTGCCACAAAGGGGATATTATCCACAAAGGCGGACATGACGGCGCTGAGCCCCAGCACGGAGAATGTGGTGAGGGTGGTATCCCCCTGTGTCAGCGCCATGGTCTGCACTGCCATCCAATTGATGATACCGTTGACCTCCAATCCACCCACCAGAACGAAGAGGCCAAGGAAGAAGAAAATAGTGGTCCACTCCACCCGGGCGAAAATCTGCTCCAGCACACGGTCGCGGGCAGGCATCGTCATCAGCAGCAGGAGTGAAGCTCCCGTCACGGCAATCGTGCCGCTCTCCAGATGCCAGCCCGGTATCTGCCCATGAGAACAGAATAGCACCAGCGTGATACCCAGGCAGATGAGGCAGCGGATGAGCAGCCCCTTACTGCGGATAAGCCCCTTGGTCTTGATTTTCTGCACACGCTGCAAGTGCTTGGCACTGGTGCGGAAATCCCTGCGAAAAATCAACAGAATCGCCCCAATGGTTATCACAAAACTGATGAGACACGGCAGGGTCAGATTGACAATGAAATCATTGAAGCTCAACTCCTTCACCGCGCTGGCTATCATGATATTGGGAGGATCGCCAATCATGGTGCAGGTGCCGCCGATATTGGAGGCAAAAATCTGCGCAACAATGAACGGTTTGGCTGATATCTTCAAATCGCGGGCCAGCGTAAAGGTAATCGGCACCGTCAGCAGCACCGTTGTCACATTGTCCAGCAAGCCGGAACAGACGGCCACCAGAATCGACAATGCTATCAGCAGCGCCACCGGATTGCCCTTCGTCTTCTGGGCAGCCCAGACGGAAAGGAAGCGGAACAAACCGGTCTTGCTGAGCACCAGCACCTGAATCATCATGCCGATAAGCAACGCCAAGGTGTTGAAATCGATGTGACGAATGGCCGTCTCCTGGTCAATCACCCCCATCAACACCATGAGCATGGCCCCGGAAAGAGCGGCAATGGTTCGATGCACTTTCTCCGAAACAATGAAAGCGTACGATATCAGGAAAATGACAAGAGCGGTACAGATATGATAAGACATGACGATAAAAATCCCCACAACCTACAGCCTATCCGGGGAAAGGGTGCGGCATACTACGCTTCCGATGTCGATTTTTCAAGCTTTTTCTCGTCGGCATAGCAAAAAAAAGACAAAATAGGTTTAACGAGGCGGGATTTTGCTTCACAAAAAAGGAAACTTCAGGTACAATAACCAAGACGCTATGGCTATTCTCATGCAAAAAACTCTCGGTAAGTGTGCCTCTATCGAAGGCACGTCTCTGCACACGGGCAACGCCGTGAAGCTGACCATCAAGCCGGCTGATGTGAACACCGGGTTGAAGTTCCGCCGTATCGACCTGCCGGACAAGCCTTTCATCGATGCATCCGCTGCCAAGGTGCAGACGGTAGAGCGCGCCACCACACTGGCAGAAGGTTCTGTCAAGGTACACACGGTAGAGCATATTCTCTCCGCGCTCACCGGCATGGGAGTAGACAACGCCATCATTGAGATGGACTCCAACGAACCGCCCATCGGCGACGGCTCTGCCCAGCCGTATGTTGACCTCATCAAACAGGCCGGTATCGTGGAGCAGGATGCCCCCTGCCAGGTCTGGGAAATACGTGAGCCCATCTCTGTGGAGAACAAGAACGGCTCCCAGATTATCATCATGCCGGATCGCAAGTTCCGCGTCTCTGTGACCGCCGTCGGTCCGAACGGACGCGTGACTCAGTACTTCCACTCCGAAATCACCCCCGCCAACTACGAGAAAGAGCTGGCCAACTCCCGCACGTTCTGCTTCTATGAAGACATCCAACCGCTGCTGGAGAAAGGGCTCATCCAGGGCGGCACGCTGGACAACGCCATCGTCATCAAGGGTGATGAATACATCTGTGCCGGCGGCCTGCGCCACCACAATGAATGCGCCCGCCACAAGGCCATGGACATGATTGGTGACCTCATCCTGAACGGTCGCCGCATCCTGGGACACGTCATCGCCGTGATGCCCGGCCACGGCATCAACACCCAGATGGCGGCCAAGCTGCAGCAGAAGTTTGAAAGCATGGAAGCCATGCGCCCGAAGCCCGTGGTACTGCCGGTAGGCACTTCCGTGCTGGAGACCCCGGAGGTGATGAACCTGCTGCCGCACCGCTATCCCTTCATGCTGGTGGATCGCATCCTCGGCTTTGAGGGCGACAACAAGTGCGTGGGTCAGAAGAACCTGACGATGAATGAGCTCTTCTTCCAGGGGCACTTCCCCGGCCGCCCGGTCATGCCCGGCGTGCTCCAGCTGGAAGCCATGGCTCAGGTTGCCTCCATCCTCATGCTTCGCATCCCGGAGAACCAGGGCAAGATTGGCTACTTCATGAGCGCCGACAAGGTGAAGTGGCGTAAGCCGGTGGTGCCCGG
Source organism: Akkermansia sp. (assembly GCA_017409465.1). Lineage (GTDB taxonomy): Bacteria > Verrucomicrobiota > Verrucomicrobiia > Verrucomicrobiales > Akkermansiaceae > Akkermansia. The sequence goes on from JAFQSQ010000028.1 coordinate 43,449, forward strand.
CGATGTTCTCATCATCGAAACTGAGCTCACCAAGATGCGCGGAGCCATCGGTCTGGCATCTGCCCGCTGCACCGTCAACGGCGAGATCACCTGCGAGGCTGAACTCAAGTTCATGGTGGCCGACGCCTGATAATCGAGCGGCAAAAATGAAAAAAAACAACATCGGTGCTTGACATGCGCCGATTTTGGAGTATCATAGCCGCCCGGCCGTTTATTCCGGCTGACTAACCACTTCACAAATAACAGGAGAAATTAACTATGAGCAAGAGAACATACCAGCCTTCCAAGCGCTGCCGCAAGCGCCAGTTCGGTTTCCGCGCCCGTATGGCTTCCAAGAACGGTCGCGCCATCCTCGCCCGCCGTCGCGCCAAGGGTCGCAAGCGTCTTCTGCCCAAGGGTGCAGAGGTGCACTACAAGCGCCACATCATCCAGCACGGCTAAAGAACTGTTCCGCTGCAGGCTTGCTCAGTGGGACAATCACCCCTGCATAGCTGTCTGACGGAGGAAAATAACGCCCTGTTTACGATGAAGCTGACACGGCGCCAGACCATGAAGCGAGCCTCCGAGTTCGCCATGGTACGCGCCGAAGGCTCATCCGCAGCAGGGCGTTTTCTTGTGCTGAGTACAGCCCCCCTGCCCCGGCAACAAGCCAACGAAGCCGCGATTCACGAATCACGCTTCGGTATCATCACCACCCGCAAACTGGGACACGCCGTAGTTCGCAATACACTGCGGCGCCGTGTGCGTGAAATCGTGCGCGCGCATGGCGAGCCTCTGTCCACCGGACGCTATGTGGTGGTTATCCCCCGAATCCACGCCGTCACGGCGTCCTACGAACAACTGGAGCACGATTTCATCAAACAGATGAAGCGCCTGCTGCACACGGAAAACAAGGCATGCTGAAGCAACTGCTCATCCTCCCGGTACGCTTCTACAAGCGTTTCATCAGCGTCCCTCTGCATTACATCTGCGGGCCGGGGAGCGGTTGTCGGTTCACCCCCAGTTGCTCTACCTACTTCATTCAGGCCGTGGAGACACACGGAGCCTTCAGGGGCGCCGCTCTGGGCATATGGCGCATCCTGCGCTGCAATCCCTGGGGCGGCTGCGGGCACGACCCCGTCCCGCCCCGCAGGAGCTGAATCCCCGCCCGCTGTATGATTTTCCCTAACCCCCGACACTAATAATTATATGGATAAAAAAGCATGGTTTGTCGTGAGCCTCTGCGTCGTCCTTCTCGGCTTGCAGTGGTACATGAACAGCACTAAAGAAGAGGTGGCTCCGGCGGCACAGCCGGCCGCTCAGCAGACGGCTGCCACACCTGCGCCCGAACACTCGGCGGCTCCGGCGGCCACCGCACCGTCCGAAACCACCCCGGCGGTCACCGCTGCCCCGCAGCAGCCGGCAGCAGAAGCCACCACCATCGCCACACTTACGGCCAGAACCCCGGATGGCAAGGAAGTGGCTCGCTACAGTTTCCGCAACATCGGCGGCAGCATCGCCAGCGTGGAAATGCTGGGTAAGGTCATCAACACCACCCGCCCGGAGCTGAGCCGGACCAACGTCCTCATCAACTCCAACCCCAACCAGGGCATCGGTACCCTGATGTTCGGTCTCAGCGAGACTGCTGCGCCCACCTTCGACAATACGGTATACACCGTCCTGCCTGCACAGACCAACGATAAACAGGTCACGCTGGTGGGGCGCTGCGGTGAGCTCATCATCCGCAAAGTCTACACGCTCAAGCCGCTCAAAGTAGGGGAAGACGTCATCGACGGCAACGCCTTTGCCCTCGACCTCAAAATCGATATCCAAAACACCTCCGGACAGGTCATGGAGGCGCGCAACTGGGGTATCTATGCCGGCGGCATGAACCGCATCTCCACAGATGAAGCCTCCTACTACACCTACTTCGTGACGCTGGATGACGGCGACTTCGACAAGTACGACGTGGGCGAGTTCAGCCCCTGGTTCGGCAAGAAAAAAGAGCGTATCCTCAACACGAACGGCGAACAGCTGGAGTGGGCCGGTGTAATGAACCAGTACTACGCCAGCCTCATCAAGCCCTCCAACGGCTCCGGCAACAACACGTTCTACGCCGCCCCCACTGCCTTCCCTCTCCAGGTCAAGGGTGAAGCTACTGAGGGTGTCGAACTCGCACTGGGTATCCCCGAGTTCTCCCTGAGCCCCAAGACCGCCGATATGCAAGGCGGCCAGAAGAACCTGAGCTTCAGCATCTTCACCGGGCCCAAGCTCAATCTCATGCTGGACGGCATGATGGATGAGTTCCGCATGCTTGATCGCATCATGGACTATGGGATCTTCCACCCCATCAGCTACTCCATGAACTGGCTCATCAATATCTTCCACAGCTGGTTCGGCAACTGGGGCTGGTCCATCGTTGCCATGACCTTCGTGGTGCGTCTGCTCATCTGGCCGCTCTACCGCAAGAGCTATATCAGCATGAAGCGCATGAGCCAGCTGCAGCCCCACATGAAGGAGCTCAAGGAAAAATACCCGAATGACCCGCAGAAGGTCAATACCGGCATGATGAAGCTCTACCAGGAGTACGGCATTTCCCCGCTGGGCGGCTGCCTGCCCATGCTGCTGCAGATTCCCATCTTCTTCTCCTTCTTCTATGTGCTGCAGACCGCTGCCGAGTTCCGCGGTGCGGAATGGTGCGGCTGGGTCACAGACCTATCCCAGATGGACACAGTGTTCTCCTTCCCCCTCATGGGCTGGGATGTTCCCGTAAACGTGCTGCCCATCCTGATGGCGGCCACCATGATCATCCAGATGCACATGACACCCGCCACGGGTGACCCCACGCAGGTGAAGATTATGCGCTGGATGCCCCTGCTCTTCTTCGTGTTCTGCTACACGTACCCGAGCGCCCTGGCTCTCTACTGGACCACCACCAACGTCATCTCCATCATTCAGACGCTCATCATCAAGCGCGTCCCCATCCCGGAGCTCACCAAGGTGACCCCGAAGAAGGGTGGCAAGAAAGGCTTCTTCCAGCGCATGATGGAAGCGCAGCAAGCCGCCCTGGCCGAGCAGCAGCGCCAGCAACAGCGCAATGCCCAGAATGACGCCATGCGCCGCCGCTGATAGGCACCAAACACGCATCTGAAAACATTTCACCCGGTTCTGCAGTCCCTGCGGAACCGGGTTGTTCATTCACCTGCCGGAATGGGGTAAAATTCCCTCGAAATCGGCTGCGGACGAAGTGGAATTTTCTCCCTATTCTCATCCACCGGGAATCGGAGATGCCCGGGCAGGCTTTCCTCACTCCGCAACACGGCATACCGCTGACCAAACAGGACAAAGTGGTCATATTGCTCATCTGAGCCGCAGTACCACCCCGCATGTACCGTTCGAGTGTAATACCTCTTCGCCAATTCGTCCCGCGATACCGTCTGCTCCAAGGGTAGCAGCAGGCAGCACAGCTCCCGGGCGCTCTCACAGCCGGCCGAACAAACAAGTACCGACAGAACCGCCGGTGCAGTCAACAGGGCTGTAAAGAATCTCTTCTTCATCGCAGATGTTAGTGTATAATGCGCCGCGTTATGTTAGAGGCAGGTATTGCAGGACTTCCGAATGTTCCAAGATATCGCACACTGCCATTGTAGCGATAAATCAAAGGCTGTCAATCTCAATCGCCATCACCATCATCGCTGTCAACACCACTGCCATCGCACCTGCAATAGCGGATGTACTTGCAGTGGTGCAGAATGCAGGCGCCCACCAACAAATCACGCACCGTCAGTCCTCCCTCATTACGGCAATCCAGCGCATCATGAATCCCCCATGCATAACAGGTTTGTCCGATAAAAAACTGTTTCCGGCAGGAGAAAAGCCCCCTCATCAGCGACACCGCTTCCACCATTCCCGGCAGAGAAACGCTCACTCTCCTACAGCCCGAAAAAACAATCCGCCCCTGCACCGTGCCGTCAGCGGCCTCCACCTGCCACACCAATCTGCCAAGAAACGTATCCCACCATTTATTCACCCTCCGCAGCAAAAACTTCTTATCATCCCAGATAAACGCACGACAATCCCACGCACGCTTCGGCAGCACGGATTCACCCTGTAACCACACACCATCACAGCGGGAGTACAGGGTCAGTGTTGCTTCTTTCAAGGTAGTTTTCATGCAGGAATGGTATCTTGTTTCCAAGGTATTGTCAACAGGAACAAGTGACACACTTCCCGCAGTTTAGGCTTTCATGCGTGGGCGTGTTGGTGTATAATGCGCCGCGTTATGTTACAGGCAGGTATTGTAGGACTTCCGAATGTGGGCAAATCCACGCTTTTCAACGCGGTGACCCGCTCCCGCAAGGCTGAGGCAGCAAACTATCCCTTCTGCACCATCGACCCGAACGTCGGCATGGTGGAGGTGCCGGATGCGCGCCTTGCGGTGCTGGCAGAGATGAGCAAGAGCGAGCGCGTCGTGCCCGCCGCCATCGAGTTCGTCGATATCGCCGGTCTGGTAAAGGGTGCAGCCGAAGGTGCCGGTCTGGGCAACAAGTTCCTCTCCAATATCCGCGAGACGGATGCCATCGTGCAGGTGGTGCGCTGCTTCGAAAACGATGATATCATCCACGAGCTGGGCTCCGTTGATCCGGTGCGCGATATCGAAATCATCAATGCCGAGCTGATACTGGCAGACCTGGCCGCCATGGAAAAGCGCAAAGAGAGCCGCATCAAGAAAGCCCGCGGCGGCGACAAGGAAGCCAAGGCAGAGGTGGCACTCATTGAGAAGCTGCTGCCGCATCTGGATGCCGGGCATCCGGCCATCACGCTGGAGCTGAGCGAGGATGAGCGCAAGTTGTTGCAAAGCTTCTTCCTGCTCTCCAACAAGAAGAGCATCTTCGCCTGCAACGTGAGCGAGGATGAACTGGCAGAAACGCTGCAGAATCCCGATAACAATCCCTTTGTGGCCGCCGTGCGTCAGTACGTGGCCGAGCACCACCATGCCGAGGCAATCGTCATCTCTGCCCGTATCGAGGAAGAGCTTTCCGAGCTTGACCCGGAAGAGGCTCGGGAGTACCTGCGCGACATCGGCGTGGAGGATTCCGGCGTGAGCGACCTCATCCGCGCGGTTTACCACCTGCTGGGTCTGCGCACCTACCTGACCACCGGGGTCAAGGAGACCAAGGCCTGGACCATTCCCGCCGGTGCCAAGGCCCCGCAGGCAGCAGGTGTCATCCACACCGATTTTGAGCGTGGTTTCATCGCCGCCCAGGTGGTGGCGTATGAAGATTTAGTAGCCTGTGGCAGCCTGCAGAAAGCCAAGGAAAACGCTAAGCTGCGCATCGAAGGCAAGGAATATGTCGTGAAAGACGGCGATGTCGTCGAGTTCCGCTTCAACGTCTCCAAATAAGCCGATTTCCCATCTCACCGACTCCCCGCCTCAATACCCGATTGAGGCGGGGATTTTTTTCATCAGGGCAAATAAACAGCGCATCTCCTTTTGGGGAGATGCGCCGATTGAAGATCTGATTGCACGGAAGGGACTTAACGAATGGTGAAGTCACCCTTGACAACAACGGTCTGCACCACTTCTTCCTCATCATCGAGATAGATGGTGGTGGGCTCCATACGGTACTCACCGCTGTTGTTGGAGGCATAATTCATGGAAACCTTCACGGGTTCCAGACCGGTGACGTAGGAGTCAGCGGCCATACCACCGGCATCCTGTGTAGTGTCGCCGCCTCCGCCATTATTGCCGGCATCCTCGTCATTCTCGGCAGTGGAGGCAGAGGCGAGCCAGATGGCAAAGAACGCCTTGAAGTTCACTTCTTCCGAAATCTCGGCATCGTACACCTGGAAAGTAAACTCACACTTTTCCCAACTCTTCTTACCCTCCTCGCTCTTCACCGTGGAGAGCAATTTCACCTCACCCGGGGAAGAGGAGCCGGCACGAGTACCAAAGTAGAAGCGAGCATCGCAACTATCGCTACTGCCGATACGATCGCCCACCTGGACATACATGGCACCAAGTGCATTATTCGGGCTGTTGAACACGAAAGTACGACCGGACATAGCGCCGACATTCACTTCATCATTACCTTCACCGCCACCGCTGCAGGAAGTCAGCGCAAAACAGCTTGCAAGAAGAGCACCGGCAAAAAAGAGGGATTTTTTCATATATTTAGAGATTTTAAGGAATAAGTACCCAGTGCTCACTAGTCTACCACGTGTGACGATGGAAGCAAGAAAAAAGTGTGTCGAAAGTACATTTTTTTACGATTCAGAGGCGGTGGCGGAAGTCATCTTCCTTTTTGAGCGATTTGATAAACGCCACCAGCAAGTCGATGCAGCTCTGCACATCGCCCATATCAGCCGTTTCTACCGGGCTGTGCATATAGCGCAGCGGCAGGGAGAAGCAGGTAGACGGCACGCCACCACGCACACGATACACGGCATCGGTGTTCGTACCGGTGATGCGTCCCACCGTCTCACGCTGCATGGGAATGGCTCCGGCATCTGCCACCAGCTCGAAGCGGGCGTTCATATTGGGGTGGCAGGCCGGGCCGTAGCACAGGCAGCCCCCCTTCCCCAGGCGCACATCACCGTGGCGTCCCTTATCCATACCGGGAGAATCGGTTGCGTGTGTCACATCCAGACAGATGGCGGCATCAGGCGCGAGATGATAGGCCAGCATCCCGGCTCCTACACAGCCGACTTCCTCCTGCACTGTATTGGCGAAGACGACATTCCACTCGGGTTTAATCCCCTGCTCATGCAGGGCGCGCGCTGTCTCGGCGATGATGTAGCCGCAGAGGCGATCATCCAGCGCGCGGCACACCAGGCGCCGTCCCTCATGGAGCATCAGCGGGCCATCGCAGTACACACCGGGAGTCCCCACGCGCAGCCCCAGAGCCTCTACCTCTTCGCGCGAATCACAGCCAAGATCCACGTACAAGTCCCACACCTTCGGAGCCTTATCATCATCGTGCCTGATATGAATGGCCGTATTACCGGTGATACCGATAACCTCGCCATCCGTCCCGATGAAGCGAATCCGGCGGCCGCGACCGATGGCGGCATCCGTGCCGCCCAGACGCTCCACACGCACAAAGCCGTTGTCATCGATATGGCGGATGGTGAAACCGATTTCGTCAGCATGGGCATCCAGCATCAGCGTGGGGGCACCAGCGTACGGACTACGCAGCAGCGCCCAGGTCGAGCCATAAGCATCGCACTGCTGCTCGTCGGTGTAGGGGGCGATGTATTCTGCCCATAGACGCTGGGCATCCATCTCGTAGCCCGTGGGAGCCGGGGTATTGAGATAATCGGTCAGAAAATCAGAGGACACCTCATCCATGGTTCTGAGAGGGGTTACATATTGCGGTAAGCGATATCACTGCGGCGCTGTGAGCCGTCGAAATCCACCTTGGCAGCTTCGGCATGAGCCGCCGTGCGAGCAGCCTCCAGCGTATCGCCCTGAGCCACGATGGCCAGCACGCGCCCACCATTGGTCACCCAGCCCTCCGATGTCTTGCGCGTACCGCAGTGGAAAATGCGGGCACCACAGGCATCCAACCCTGAGATGACATCGCCGGAATGGGAGGAAGCAGGATAACCGGCAGATGCCAGGATACAGCATACACTCCAGCCATTATCAAAGGAGATGAGCTCAGGCGCAAACTCGCCCTTCGCCCCGGCCAGGCAGAACGAGGCCAGATCGCCCCGCAGCAGCGGCATGACAGCCTCGCACTCCGGGTCACCGAAGCGGCAGTTATACTCGATGACCTTCGGCCCCTGCGGCGTCAGCATCAGCCCGAAATACAAGAAACCACGGTAGGGCAGACCATCGGCCTGCAGACCACGCACCGTAGGCGCCACAATCGTCTCTTCTATAGTCTTGAGCAGCTCCGAAGAGGCCAGCTGGCGAGAGGCCACCGCGCCCATCCCCCCGGTGTTGGGGCCCTCGTCTCCGTCCATCAGACGCTTATAATCGCGCGCCGGGCAGAGAATCAGGTACTTATCATCACAGATAGCACCGAAAATGGAAATCTCCGGGCCGGTGAGGAACTCCTCTACCAGCAGTCGCCCCTCGCCAAAGCGCTTCTCGATGAACACCTCGCGCAGGAACTCCTCGGCTGAAGCCGCATCAGGACACACGGCCACCCCCTTACCGGCAGCCAGGCCGTCGAACTTCAGTACCGTCGGGTACTTCCCGCCAATAGCGGCGATAGCTTCGTCGTATCCGGCCACGGCTGCGGCTCCGCCCGTGGGGATACCATGACGAAGCAGGAAATTCTTGGCAAACTCCTTGGAGGCCTCCAGCTGAGCACTCTCCTTGGGCGGCCCCCAGCAGGGAATCCCCAGCGCAGCGCAACGATTGGCCAGGCCTTCCGCCTTGACCAGATAGCTCTCCTCACCGGCTACGCAGAGGTCGATTTTGTTATCGACCATCCACTGCATGAGAGCATCAAAGTCAGCGGCATCGATGCGAGTGGCAGTTTCGCAGATGGCATCGCTGCCGGGGAACGAATAAATCTCCGGCTTACAGGGGCTGGCGGCCAGAGTCTCCACGAGCGCCTGTTCGCGCCCACCTTTTCCGATAACGGCTATTTTCATGCTGACGCCATTCTACACCAGACCCACGCCTCATGGCAAGCCGAAAAGCAGCCGGATAACTCAGCGGCGACTGCGCCCCTTGCGGGTACTCACCAGACGCCGGCTTGATTTCCGGCTCGAGAACTTCGATTTGCGGCTGCCGGCCAGGCGGGCACCACGCGCGTAGCTGCGGCGGCCATAGCGTTTGCGCGTCGGTACCAGGCGCGGGCCATCCTTCGGCAGACTGGCCACCACGGCGGTCGGGAGCTCAATACTCGACTTCGTGAGGTCGGCCTCGGCTTTCATATAGGTCTCCTGGGTACAGCTTTCAATGGCCACCGGCACACCGCGACGCACCCGGCCGAAAAGATCCACGATATCATCGCTCTTCATACGGATACAGCCGTAGGAGGCAGGGCGCCCGATGAAGCGCTCCTCCGGCGTCCCGTGGATATAGATACGGCGTCCGAATGAATTGCGGTTGAAAGACTCCAACCCGGCCAGCTGAATCACGCGGGTGACAATCGGGTCGCGTCCGGCGGCATCCACTCCCACCACTTCACCGGTGGGGCGGCAACCCTTGAACACCATACCCTTGGGCTGACCCTCGCCCGTCTTGGAGGTCACGGCATGGATACCCAGCGGTGTCCGGCGACTGCCGACCGTGGCACCGATACCGAATTTGGACGAGCTGATGCTATAGTCCTTCACCTTCTTGCCGCCGCTGAAGACCGTGAGCTTCTGGTCACTGAGCGTGATGGCTACCCCATCGCGCACCACAGCACGGGGGGGAATATCGGGGGCATAGACCTGTTTTCCCCATGATTTGCACGAAACCAGCAGCGAGCAGGCCACCAGGAGCGCACCAACGAACAGGTAATGAAGAGAGCGATGATTCACAGGGGTAGAGAGGAGGTGTACGTTTATCATTATGCGGCCTTGCGTGCGCGGCGACGCTGTACCACACCGTCTATCAGACGCCCCATCGAACAGAATCCGGTGTAGAAGAAGCCGAGGAACGGTGCCGTCAGTATAAAACCGGCGTAGTTGCCACCCATCAGGTTCTTCACCTCAATCCATGCAAAGAAACAACCGAACATCAGCTCCAGCACAGGCACCACAATCGACTTGAGAGCCTTGTATCCGGCGGCTCGCTTCTCGATGGAAAGCGCCCCCTGGTTCGACTCACCGAACTTAGGCGTACGCACAAACTCGCTCTTCTGGCCGAATACGGCCTCCAGCACGGCCTTGGCATTGTTGACCGCCATACCGATACCCAGTGCCAGCAGCGGCAGCAGCAGCAGGAATACCATCCACCAGCGCCGCGGCTTCACAATCGCCTCAGCCAATACATAGAACGCGCAGACAGATACCGTAGCCAGGAAAAACAGGGAGAAAGTCAGCACCATCATCTGCGGCGAGTCCCAGGACCACGCACCCGTGGGGGCAATCGTGCCGGCACCAATCGGCAGCACCAGGAAGCACAGCAGCACCAGCACCAGGTAGGAGTAGTTGCAGGTCAGGTGTGTCGTCGCCTCAAGCTTGGCCTTCAGCGGAGCCGATGAGCGCCAGATATCGAAGAACATCTTCTGGCAGACCTGGATACAGCCCTTAGTCCAGCGATGCTGCTGAGCCTTGAAGCCGTCCATATCCTCCGGCAGCTCGGCCGGGGTCACATAATCGTTGAGATAGACAAAGCGCCAGCCTTTCATCTGGGCACGGTAGGAGAGATCCATATCCTCCGTGATGGTATCGTGCTCCCAACCACCGGCATCATAGATAGCGCACTTACGCCATACACCGGCCGTGCCGTTGAAGGTGAAGAAACGCCCGGAGCGGTTGCGGCAGGTCTGCTCCAGAGCGAAGTGACCGTCCAGGAACACGCTCTGCAGACGGGTCAGCAGATTGTGACCACGGTTGATGTGCCCCCAACGCGTCTGCACCAACGCCACCTTCGGGTCAGTGAAGTAGGGCAGCGTCACCTTCAGGATATCCGGCTCCGGGCGGAAGTCTGCATCAAGAATCAGCAGGAACTCACCCTTGGCGACCTCGTCAGCAGCTTCGAGAGCACCGGCCTTGTAGCCCGTGCGATCCGTGCGGTGCAGGCAGACGATATCGAACCCCTGAGCCTTGTAGAACTCCACCTGCTGGCGGCAGAGGTCGTACGTATCATCCGTCGAGTCGTCGAGAATCTGGATCTCCAGCTTGTCCTTGGGGTAATCGATGGCCGTCACCTTACGCAGCAGCCCCTCTACCACAAATTTTTCATTGAACATGGGCAGCTGAATTGTCACCATCGGCAGCTCATCCCACTGGCCGGCCGGCTGCGGCACATCCTTGCGGTGGCGAATATACAGAGCCACCATCAGCAGACGGTGGAACCCATACCCGGCGAGGGCAATCCACACCACAAAATAGGCAACCAACCAACAGATATTGAACCAGTATTGAAAATTTTCGTTCATAAGTATCAGTGTTAATATTCCCGCACCCGGCTACACAGGAGCATGCGGCTCCCGGGGTGCTTTTTTTTGCGTCAGCAAATCAGAATAGCTTGACGCGCGCAGATAGTAATGTAAACTGTTGCATGAGTCAAGTCAAATTATCACGTTTCAACCCAGGGCTATGAGAATTCATTATCTGCTTTTTGCTGCGGCGTTAGCATTCAACTCGGCATCGTGGGCGCAAAACACCGCCGACACGGAGGAAATAGCTGACGTGACCATCGACGGCGCGCCCGACGATATCTTCGTCCGCGAAGAAAATCGCCGCGAGGGGGAGGTCCCGGCCATGTTCCGCGATGATTCCCTGCTGGATGACTCATACACCAACCGTGAACTGGGCATCAATGTCTATACGGCTCCGTCCATCAGCAAGATTTTTGCCCAACTCGATGACCTGCCGGCCATCCCCGAAGCTTATGTCCTGCGCAAACGCCCGGAGAAGCTCCCCATCGATGCCGGCAAGCTGGCGCTGGAGATGGGCTACCTGCTGGCTGATGGTTTCATCGCCGTGCGCAGCGGTCACATGAACGATATCAAGCCCATCGCGCTCGACCTCACCCGCTACGGCAAGGCTATCGGCGTGGGCGACAAGATGAACGTCCACTCCGCCGCCCTGCTCGAACACGCCGAAAAAGGCCAGCTGGAGGAGTTCAAGCGTATCCTCTCCTCCACGCAGAGTGACGTGAACGATGAGCTGACTGCCCTGCGCGACCCCGATCTGGCACACCTGCTGGCTCTGGGTGGCTGGATACGTGCGCTCGATGCCGCCGCCGCCGCCATCGAAGCCCGCTTCGATGCCCGCCAGGCTGCCGCCATTTTTTACCGCGAAGCACCCGAGTATTTCAATGAAATCCTCGCCGGGCTCAATCCCCGCACCTCCAATAAACTCCAGGTGGAGCAGATGCGCGTCCTGCTGGAGGAACTCACCGAGCTGATGACCCCGGCTCCGGGCGAAGTGCCCACGATGGAGCGAGTCCGCGCCATTCACCAGACGGCGCTGCGCATCTCGACGCTGGCCGTCGGCGAAGGCTATGAACACTAAGCCACGCAGTCTGCCCATCCGCCCCTGCCTGGAGATGGGCATATCGCTGGCCGGGGTGCGAATCTCGCGCTATCCCCGGCCCTGCTACCGCGTAGTGTATCGGCTGCGTATGCGCAACATTTCCTCGGGCAGCATCTGCCTGCTGGGGCGCAAGTGGACCCTGCGCGACCGCAGCGGCCACACGCGTATCGTCGAAGCCTCACAAGTCTTCAACCAGCAGCCTGTACTCACCCCGGGAGCTGTCTTCAGCTGCAGCGGCAGCCAGGATTTCGACACACCGCCTGTCGGAATGGAGGTCAGTTTCTTCGGCACCGACAAGCAGAACCACCCCTTCATCACGCCCCCTCTCAGCTTTCCCGCCCGAACATTCGAGCTTCCCTGGTAATCTTCTCTCTCCTCCCCACCCATCATCAACACCACACACACCACCCCACCCATGCTGATTGCCCCTTCCATGCTTGCCTGTGATTTCCGACACATCGGCCCCGAAGCCACCCGCGCCCTTGAAGCCGGCGCCGACTGGCTGCACCTCGATGTAATGGACGGCTCCTTTGTCGACAACATCTCATTCGGCCCGGACATCTGCGCCGCCATCCGCCGGAGTGTTCCTGAAGATGCCTATCTGGATGCCCACCTCATGATTGATGCGCCGGATCACTACCTGCCCCGATTCATCAAAGCCGGCATGAACATGATTACCATCCACGTGGAACGCGAAGGCGCCATCGATTTGCACGCCACACTGGCCGCTATCCGTGCCGCCGGTGCCCACGCCGGGCTCGCCGTCAATCCTGCCACTCCGGTCGAAAAGGTGCTTCCCTACCTGGAAGAGCTCGACATGGTGCTGGTGATGAGTGTCGTCCCCGGGTTCGGCGGACAGAGCTTTATGGCCGACGTGCTGGACAAGGTACGGCGCCTCGATGCTGAGCGCAAAGCCCGCTCCCTGACCTTCCTCATCCAGATGGACGGCGGCATCGGAGCCGCGCAGGCGCCGCTCTGCAAGGAAGCAGGTGCAGACTGTCTGGTGGCCGGCTCCTCCACCTTCCGTGCTCCCGACATGGCCGCTGCCATCGCCTCGATGAAATAACTCCCCATTGTCAGCATGGACAGCGGAACCAAAAGCCTGCTCAACGTCCTGCTGAGCGTCCTCGCACCGGTGCTCGTGCTCGATCACTGCTCCACTACCGGTCCGGGGCTGCTGGAGCTGGGCACCACTCGTGCTATGGCTCTCGCGCTCGCCCTACCCCTGGGCTGTGGCGTATGGATGTTCATCGAACGCCGCAGGCTGGACCCCATCACCCTCTTCGGGCTCATGGGCACGATTCTCACCGGGGTCATCACCATCTATGCCAACACCGGCGACGGCTCCGCCATTCGCCCGGACACCCCCTGGTGGTACGCCGCCAAGGAAGCCCTCATCGCCGCCCTGCTCGGTGGCGCCATGCTGGTGACAGCACGCCGCCGCGACTCCATGCTGCGGCTCTTCCTCTACTCCGACAGCCTGTTTGACGTGGCTCGCATCGAAAAAAGAATAGCCGAAAAGGAGCTGCAGCAGCCCTACGAGACCCTGCTCCGGCGCTCAGCGGCCTGCACCGCCCTCTCGCTCTTCTGCTCAGCCCTGGCCAACTTCGGCCTGGCACTCTATTTTCTCCTCCCGGTACTTGACCAGCCCGCCGACCGCCAGGTACTGCAGTACAACTACGCCGTCAGCAGCATGACATGGTGGGGCTACCTCATCATCGGTGTGCCGCTCATGCTTACCCTCATCCTGGTGATGCGCTACCTGCTGCGCAGGCTCGCTGAGCTCACCGGACTGAGCCGCGACGAACTCCTGCTGCGTTGATACCCCGGCGCTACGGATTCGCTCCCGATTATTCACAGCCGCCATCGGGGCGGCTTTTTTTGTGCCGGGAATACGCCTTCGGCTCAGCCGAAAGCAAAAAATAATCACCCTGTGAAGAGAATGACGCTGAACGAGTTAAAGCAGAAAAAAAGCAACTGTCGGAATGAGGTGGTGCCCCACATAGGCAGGCTCACGATTTCAGGTGGGCGTAACGGCAGCGGATGCGGGGTGATACTTTCTTATCAGTAAAAAGACCGGCCTGAATTTTCTGCAGAGTGGTATGATTGACCTGACCGGCCGGGATTAAGTTGCCTTGCGCTAAAAAAGACCGGATATCTGTTTCAGAAAACTCCTGCATCTTGCCATAGACAAACCACGAATCGTGGGTGATGGTTGGGTGATCAGCGGGAACCAGCAAACAGGTAACAGGGCGGCTACTCTTCTTACTCGACCAGTTTCCCATTAAACGCATATCATCCGGCGCTACGCCTACAACTACCCACATATGCCCCATATTTCCAGGATTGCGGAACACATCGCCAGGATTAAACATATACGGCAGATGGTTTATCGACTCAGAGAAGTCAATTCGCAAGCGAACGCATCCACTTCATCTGCGAGTTCTCCCGCAATTTGCCGGATGTCGATTGGAGCACTGGAACTACCCGGATCCATCCATTCAGGACAATTTGCGTGCGTATAATCAGACAGTTCCCATTTGTTCATGCTGCCGAATTCAGAGTATACTCGCTGGATGAGCTCGCGGAGCCATTCAGAAATTAAATCAGACCCGTAATCAGCCTGTTCAATGGAGACATCATATTTGCGTTCACTAAGATGAAAGCCAGGCCAGTTACACTCATTCAAATCATTTAACAATGGGGAAACAACTGGCCCCAGTTTCATAGATACATACTTTCCGCCAATAACGGCGTATCCCTCTTCAACAATGGCAGTGCGATCAAGCAAGTACATAAGCTTAATCAGTTTCATTTTGTTAATGCTGCCACCTTCCAGACGAATAAATTCTGCGGCAATCGCTTTTGCCAGGTCTGAGTTGTATGGGAAGTAATTCATGGTAATGAGTTTTGGCGGGTAGTTCTTTATCACGCTACGGGGAGATTAGCATCTACTTTAATGCTTGTCAATACAAGAATCTACCGCTGAGTTTTCCGACACTCCTCTGAGCTAATAATCTGACGCCGCAGCGGCGCACTTGTCTCGGCAAAGCCTTAGCGTCGGAGGGCTATATGTTCTTCACGTTTCGAAAACAGCTCACTTGAGCTCGCGGTGATGAACTCGGCGCATAGCATCGAGTGGAGAGAAAAAGCCCGGTTCAGAGATGACTCTGAACCGGGCGAGGAGTAGATTTTGCTATGGGAGATGAGGATTAGTCATCGGAGCCGACGGAGATGGTATCGTCGGGCATGGAGATATCCTCGATATCCTCCTCGTAGGTGGCACGGGGGATGGGCGTCGCATCGGGTGCAGCCTCGACCACGATATTGCGGTACTTGTTGAAACCGGTACCGGCCGGGATGAGGTGACCCAGAATGACGTTCTCCTTGAAGCCCTCAAGCATATCCACCTTGCCCAGCGTGGAGGCCTCAGTGAGCACACGCGTGGTGTCCTGGAAGGAAGCGGCAGAGATGAAGGAATCCGTCTTGAGGGAAGCCTTGGTGATACCGAGCAGGATGGGCTCGTAATCAGCAGGGCGACCGTTCATGGCCATCGTCTCCTTGTTGATACGGCTGAGGGTGGTGCGATCCACCTCATCGCCCCAGAGCAGACCGGTATCGCCCGGATCCTTGATACGCACCTTGCGGAGCATCTGGGAAACGATGATTTCGACGTGCTTGTCGTTGATTTCCACACCCTGCACGCGGTACACCTGCTGCACCTTGTTGACGAGGTGCTCCTGGAGAGCTTCCTTGCCGCAGATGCGCAGAATCTCATCAGAGGCTTCCGTACCGTCGGACAGCGGCTCACCGGCGCGGACGTAGTCGCCGTCGTGCACGATGATATGGCGATCCATGGGCACGAGGTGCTTGCAGGAGATGGTACCTTCGTTCTCATCGCGCTCCTCCAGTTTGGCGGAGCGGCGGCGGCGCTTGGTGGCGGCCTCGCGAGCCTCGGCATCGCGGTAGATAGTCACGACCTTCTTACCGCGAATCATGGCGTCATCAATGGCGACGATACCATCCATCTCGGCCAGGGTGCAGGTGTCCTTCGGGCGGCGAGCTTCGAAGAGCTCTGCCACGCGGGGAAGACCACCGGTAATATCGTTTGTCTTCTGCACCTTGCGAGGAGTCTTGGCCAGCTGCGTACCGGCGGAAATCTTCTGCTTGTCATTCACCACGAGGTAGGCACCGGTGGGGATGGGGTACACACGCGGCTTGTCCTTGGCGGAACCGGCCTTGGCGGTGTGCACGATGACGCGCGGAGCGAGATCCTGACGGTGGTCGATGATAACGGTGGTACCCTTACCGGATTCGGTGTGGCCGGATTCGGTGCGGCAGGTAATCCCCTCAATCATGTCCTTGAACTCCACAGTACCGCCGATTTCGGAGATGACCGGGATAGCGAAGGGATCCCACTCGGCGATGATCTGGCCGGGCTCGACATTGTCGCCGTCCTTCACACGAAGAACTGCACCCAGCGTGAGCGAGTAGGACTCGATTTCCTTACCCTCGGCATCGTAGACCTTGACGCCGCCGTTCTTGCAGAGCACGACCATGTTGCCGTTCTCATCCTCGACGCAGCGGTCACGCAGGTTCTCGTCATAGATGACGCGACCGGCAGACTTGGCGATGTACTCGGGACGGTTGGCAGCAGCCGTAGCGGTACCACCCACGTGGAAGGTACGCATAGTCAGCTGGGTACCGGGCTCACCGATGGACTGAGCAGCGATGATACCCACGGCTTCACCCACCTTCACACTCTTGCCGGTGGCAAGGTTGAGGCCGTAGCACTTGGCGCAGCAGCCCTT
Source organism: Akkermansia sp. (assembly GCA_017409465.1). GTDB lineage: Bacteria > Verrucomicrobiota > Verrucomicrobiia > Verrucomicrobiales > Akkermansiaceae > Akkermansia. Next base: position 60,395 of record JAFQSQ010000028.1, read on the forward strand.
GGAGAGGTCGCAGGTCAGCACGGAGCGCACCTTCACCTTCTCGATACCCACGTTCTCAATCTTCTTGGCGGCCTCGTCGGTGATGATTTCGTTCTTGGCCACGATGAGCTTCAGCGTAGTCGGATCGTAGATATCATCGCAGGTGACGCGGCCATAGATACGGGTGGAGAGAGAAGCGATTTCGTCCTCACCGTCGTAGATGGCGGTCATGGTGATGCCGTTCTCGGTACCGCAGTCGATATCGCGAACGATGACGTCCTGAGCCACGTCGACGAGCTTACGGGTCATGTAACCGGAGTCAGCGGTCTTCAGAGCCGTATCGGCCAGACCCTTACGGGCACCGTGGGTGGAAATGAAGTACTCAAGCACGGACAGACCCTCACGGAAGTTGGAGGTAATGGGGCGCTCGATAATCTCGCCGGAGGGCTTGGCCATAAGACCGCGCATACCGGAGAGCTGCTTAATCTGAGCCTTGTTACCACGAGCACCGGAGTCGACCATCATGTAGAGCGGGCTGGCCACGGCAGAGCCGCTGTTGTACTCGAGCTTGGTGTAGAGATCCTTCTGGATGGCATCAGTCGTGGAGGACCAGATATTCACCACCTTTTCATAGCGTTCGCCGTTGGTGATGAGGCCTTCCTCGTACTGCTCGGTCACCTTGGCGACCTGCTCGTAGGCGTCGGCAATCATCTCATCCTTACCCTCGGGCACCACCATATCAACGATACCGATGGAGCAACCGGAGCGGGTAGCCTCCTTGTAGCCCAGCGCCTTGAGGGCATCGAGAGTCTCGACGGTGCGCTTCTGGCCACAGGCCTGATAGCAGCGCCAGATGATTTCACCCAGCTGCTTCTTGCCGACGTTGCGGTTGATGTAACCGATTTCATCGGGCCAGATTTCGTTGAAACGTACACGACCGGCGGTGGTAACGATAGTCTTGCGACCGACGTTCTCCTGGTTGAACGAGAGCTTGTCGAAAGCATCGCCTTCCTTGCCGTAGTCGGGATTCTTGAGGCGAATCCACTCGTGGTAGCCAATCTTGCGGGCAGCAATGGCGAACTCCACTTCGGAGATAGACTCGAAGAGGGGCAGCAGGTGCTGGTTGTCCTGCATCTCCTTCACTTCCTTAGCGCGAGTGTGCGTCAGGTAGTAGGAACCCAGAATGATATCCTGAGTCGGGGTGCAGATAGGCTTGCCGGAAGCAGGCGAGAAGATGTTGTTGGGAGCCAGCATGAGGAGGCGAGCCTCCAGCTGGGCTTCCACGCTCAGCGGCACGTGCACGGCCATCTGGTCACCGTCGAAGTCAGCGTTGTAACCCGTACACACCAGCGGGTGCAGACGAATGGCGCTACCTTCAATCAGCACAGGCTCGAAGGCCTGGATGGAAAGACGGTGCAGCGTAGGAGCACGGTTCAGGAACACGGGGTGCCCCTTGGTCACCTCTTCCAGGATATCCCAGACGATGGCTTCCTTGCGGTCGATCATCTTCTTGGCAGAGCGCACCGTGTGCACGTAGCCGAGCTCCTTGAGGCGGTGGATGATGAAGGGTTCGAAGAGGTTGAGAGCCATCTTCTTGGGCAGACCGCACTGGTTCATCTTGAGGTGCGGGCCGATCACAATCACGGAACGACCGGAGTAATCCACACGCTTACCGAGCAGGTTCTGACGGAAGCGACCGCTCTTGCCCTTCAGCATGTCGGAGAGGGACTTCAGCGGGCGGTTGCCGGCGCCGGTGACGTGGCGGCCATGGCGGCCGTTGTCGAAGAGGGCGTCCACGGCCTCCTGGAGCATGCGCATCTCGTTGCGCTTAATCACCTCCGGGGTCTGGAGAGCGGCCAGCTCGCGGAGACGGTTGTTGCGGTTGATGACGCGGCGGTACAGGTCGTTGAGGTCACTGGTTGCGAAGCGACCGCCGGGCAGCGGAACGAGCGGGCGCAGATCCGGGGGAATCACCGGCAGCACGGTGAGCACCATCCACTCGGGGTGGCAGCCGCTGTTGCGGAAGCCCTGAGCGAGCTGGAGACGCTTGGCAATCTTGCGCTTGTTCTGCTTGGAGTTAGTCTTCTCCATCTCCTGGCGCAGCTCATCGATGAGGGCGTCCAGGTCGATAGTCTTGAGAAGAGTCTGGATAGCGGCAGCACCCATGGCAGCCTCCGGTGCATCATCACCGTAGTCTTCCTGCAGGTTCTCGTACTCCTCCTCGGTGATAATCATACCACGCTCCATACCATTGACGCCGCGGGGGTCAGTCACGATATAGTCCTCGTAGTAGATGACTCGCTCCAGATCACGGGCAGTGAGGTCGAGCATGAGGCCGATACGGCTGGGCATGCACTTGTAGAACCAGATGTGGGTCACAGGCACGGCCAGGTTGATGTGGCCCATACGCTCGCGGCGAACACGAGAGGTAGTCACCTCCACGCCGCAGCGATCGCAGATCATGCCCTTGTTCTTGGCGCGCTTGTAGCGGCCGCAGGAGCACTCCATATCACGGGTGGGCCCGAAAATACGCTCGCAGAACAAACCACCCTTCTCCGGTTTGAAGGTACGGTAGTTGATTGTCTCCGGGTTTTTGACCTCGCCACTGGACCAGTTCAGGATATCATCCGGGCTGGCCACGGTGATGCAAACCTGATCGAAGTTCTTGGGCTTCTCGCTGTTAAGGTCGATGTAAGACATATAAGATGTGGTGTATTTAGAGTTTTGGTTGCCACCCGGGCGGAGGGAACCGCCCGGGCAGCGGAGTTACAGGTTTACATCATGGGTTCAGGCATCGTCGTCCTCATCCTCATCATCCGAGGTCTCTTCAGCCTCGTAGGAGGTATCGTCGTCGTCCTCATCGTCGCCGAAGCCATCGAAGTCGTCGTCGTCGTCGAGCATCTCGCCGTCCAGATCATCATCATCGCCTGCAAGCAGGGCGAAGAGGTCATCCGTCGTCTGCGGAGCGTTCTCGCGGTCGCGCTTCTCGGTGGGCTGCACGTTGAGGCAGAGAGCCTGCATTTCCTTGATAAGCACGTTGAAGGACTCCGGCGTGCCGGCCTCCAGCGAGTTATCGCCCTTGACAATGTTCTCGTAGATGCGGGTACGGCCCTGCACGTCGTCAGACTTGACGGTGAGGAGCTCCTGGAGGGTATAGGCTGCACCGTATGCCTCCATGGCCCACACTTCCATTTCACCGAATCGCTGGCCACCATGCTGAGCCTTACCACCGAGGGGCTGCTGGGTCACCAGCGAGTAGGTACCCACGGCACGGGCATGCACCTTGTCAGCCACGAGGTGGTTGAGCTTGAGCATGTAGGTATAGCCCACCACAACGGGGTAGTGGAAGTACTCACCGGTCAGACCGTCGATGAGGCGGCTCTTACCGGCGACACTGCCGTCCTTGCCATCGCCCACCCAGGAGAACCCGGGCATCTTCTTGGCCTGGCTCATGTAGTCCCAGATCTGGGACTCCTCGATACCGTCGAACACCGGGGTAGCAACCTTGAAGCCCAGCGCCTTGGCAGCAACGCCGAGGTGAGCCTCCAGCACCTGACCCACGTTCATTCGCGAGGGCACGCCCAGGGGGTTGAGAATGATATCAACGGGAGTACCGTCTTCCAGGTAGGGCATATCCTCTACCGGGAGCACTCGAGAGCACACACCCTTGTTACCGTGACGACCGGCCATCTTATCGCCCACGCCAAGCTTGCGCTTGGTGGCGATGTAGACCTTCACCTCGGTCACCACACCGGGATCCATCTCGGCGCCGGCTTCGATCTGGTCGAGCTTGCGATCGCGCTCATCGTCCAGGTCAGCGAAGCGGGGCTCGTAGCTGTTGATGATTTCGAAGATCTGGTTGCGCACGGGGCTTTCGTTCATCTCGATCTGGTCGTGATAGATAGCGAGGTTACGCAGCAGAGTCTTGGTAATCTTGCGATTGGCGGGGATGATGACATCGTTGGTACCGACGCGGGTCACCTCCAGCGGAATCTTCTCGCCCAGCAGGCGGTCGGAGAGTTTACTGGTGAGCTGTTCGATGAGGGCATCGCGATCGCGCTTGTACTCAGCGTCTACCTTCTTGCGCTGCTTCTGGCTCTCCCTCTCCTCATCGATGGCGGGGGAACCGGGAGCGGCAGAGCGCACCACGCGCACATCCATCACCACACCCGTGGTACCCGGGGGCACACGCAGAGAGGTGTCCTTCACATCAGCGGCTTTCTCACCGAAGATGGCGCGCAGCAGGCGCTCCTCGGGGGCGAGATCGGTCTCGCTCTTGGGCGTAATCTTACCCACCAGGATATCACCGGGCTTCACCTCAGCACCGATGCGCACCACGCCATCGCTACCCAGGTTCTTGAGCGCATCATCACCGACGTTGGGGATATCACGGGTGATTTCCTCCGGGCCGAGCTTGGTGTCGCGGGCCTTTTCCTCGAACTCCTCGATGTGGATGGAGGTGTAGGCATCCTCCTGCACCAGACGCTCAGAGATGATGATGGCGTCTTCGAAGTTGTAACCGTACCAGGACATGTAAGCCACCAGCACGTTGCGCCCCAGAGCCAGCTCACCACCATCGGTACAGGGACCGTCGGCCAGCACATCGCCGGGCTTCACCACATCGCCGCGGGAGACGATGGGCTTCTGGTTGATGCAGGTGGAAGCGTTGGAGCGCATGAACTTGCGCAGCTGGTAGACGTAGATACCCTTGTCGGGGTCGGTCTTGACGCGTTCCGGCTCGCTCAGCCAGGTATTGGGAGAAACGGGCAGCTCGCCATCGGGAGTCGTCACGATATACTCAGCCGTGGCGGAAGCTACGATACCGGCAGCCTGAGCGCAGACGACGGCGCAGCTGTCGCGGGCGCACTTAGCCTCGATACCGGTACCCACGAGCGGAGCCTGGTTGACCATCAGCGGCACACCCTGGCGCTGCATGTTAGCGCCCATGAGGGCTCGGTTGGCGTCGTCGTGTTCCAGGAAAGGAATCAGACCGGCAGCGATGGAGATAATCTGCTTGGGCGATACGTCCATGTACTCCACGCGGCGGGGATCCACCTCGATGAACTCGCCGTGCTGGCGAGCCGTCACGCGGGGACGCACGAAATGGCCGGTGCCGTTGTCATGATCAAGCGGGTTGTTAGCCTGAGCGATGAGGTGGTATTCCTCCTTGTCAGCGGTGAGGTAGACGACCTCATTGGTCACCACTACCTCGACGTCGGTCACCTCGCCCTTGGCGTTCTTCTTTTCAATCTGCTTTACGCGGCGGAAGGGAGTCTCGATAAAGCCGTACTCATCGATGCGGGCATAAGTGCAGAGGGAGTTGATCAGACCGATATTGGGACCTTCAGGGGTCTCAATGGGGCAGATTCGACCGTAGTGAGAGGGATGCACGTCTCGCACCTCGAAGCCGGCGCGATCGCGGTTCAGACCACCCGGGCCCAGAGCGGAGAGACGGCGCTTGTGCGTCAGCTCTGCCAGCGGGTTAATCTGATCCATGAACTGGGAGAGCTGGCTGCGGCCGAAGAAGTCGCGCACCACGGCGCTGAGAGCCTTCGGGTTGATGAGCTTGCTGGGCGTGATATCGTTGCGGGTGGTATCGCAGAGGGTCATGCGCTCCTTGACGAGACGCTCGGTGCGAGCCAGGCCCACGCGGCACTGGTTGGAGATGAGCTCACCCACAGCGCGCACGCGGCGGTTACCCAGATGGTCGATATCGTCCACCTGCCCATCGCCGTTCTTGAGGCGCAGCAGGTACTTCAGAGAGGCCAGGAAGTCGACAGGCTGGATGAGGCGGCAATCCTCGGGTACATCGAGCCCCAGCTTCTGGTTAATCTTGTAGCGACCCACGCGAGTGAGGTCGTAGCGCTTCTCGTCCTTGAAGAGGCGGTCAAGAGCCGTGGCAGCCTGCTGCACGGAAGAGGGATCACCGGGACGGAACTTGCGGAAGATTTCCTTGAGCGCAGATTCGCGGTCGTGGGAGAGATCCTTCTTGAGGGTCTTGACGAGGGTCTCCTCTTCGCGCTGGTCGATGACCTCGATTCCCTCGATACCGAGCTCCTGCATCTTGCGGATGGTGGAGAGGCTCAGGGATTCGTAAGCCTTGGCGATGATGGTAGCCTTGCGGCCGTTCTGCTCGTCGCCGAACTTGACGTCCTCGAAGGGGATGAGATATTCGAGCTCCTCACCCACCACATCAGCGAGCTTGAGCTTCTGGATGGTGTAGAACTGCTCGACAATGGCGCGATCGCTCTCGTAGCCGAGGTAACGCAGGAAAGTCGTGGCGAGGAACTTGCGGCGGCGGCGGCGGCGATCCAGGAACACATACATCAGATCGCTGGTGTCGAACTGCACCTCAAGCCAGGAACCGCGATCGGGGATGATGCGGAAGGAATAGATGTCTTTGCCGTTGGTGTGCTGGGTCTTCTCGAAGCAGAGACCCGGGGAGCGATGCAGCTGCGCCACGATGACTCGCTCAGCACCGTTGATGACGAAAGTACCGCGATCCGTAATCATGGGAATCTCACCCATGTACACGTTCTCATCAGCTGTGTAATCACCACACTTCAGGCGGAACTTCACATACAGCGAGGCGCTGTAGGTCTCACCGGCACGAATGGCGGCAAAGTCGCTCGTCTTGGGCGGAGATATCTCGTAAGAGTCGTACTCAAGCCGAATCTGGCCATCGTAACTCTCTATCGGGAAATGCTCGGAAAGGACGGCCTGAAGACCCATTTTGAGCCGCTTGCCCGGCTCGGTGAAACGTTGAAGGAATTCCTCGTAGGATTTAGTCTGAATCTCAATCAAGTTGGGCGGGTCAATGACCTCCTTGATTTTACCGAAACTGATTCGCTCTTGCTTGGGCTTGGACATGGAGTTGTCGGAGATGAGGTTGTGCACCTGGGCCACAGATGCGGGGTCGGCTTACGTTTGGTAAAACCGACCCGGAGCTTCCGGACTCTCCCCTCTGGCGGGCTCTCGCAGCAGCCCCGGGTCGGTCTCACGCGCGCCTTGCGCGACGCGCAGGTAATTTTATTAATAAAAGTTAAGTTTTAGATAAAAAGACGATAAGACGCGAAGGCAGGGAGGAAGAGAAATTCCCCCCTGCGATCGCGTAAAACGAAAGGTTACTTGATAGTGACCTTGGCACCGGCCTTCTCGAGCTCGGCCTTGGCCTTCTCGGCGTCCTCCTTGGAGGCACCCTCGAGGATAACGGCGGGAGCGCTCTCGACGAGCTTCTTGGCGTCAGCCAGACCCAGACCGGACTTGACAACGCGGACAGCCTTAATGACGGCAATCTTGTTGCCACCGGCGTCGGTCAGCTCAACGTCGAAGTCGGTCTTCTCCTCCACGGGCTCAGCAGCAGCGGCGGGGCCGGCAGCGGCAGCCACGGGAGCAGCGGCGGACACGCCCCACTTCTCTTCCAGCATCTTAACAAGCTCAGCAGCCTCCAGGATGGTCAGGGTGCCGAGTTCCTCAGCGATCTTATTGATATCAGCCATTGTAGTATTATATGTTGTAATTGGTTCTTGTCGCGGATGGGGGCTCCCCATCCATTTCAGTTCTCACCGGCCGGAGAGCCGACAGAGAGCCTAATTTCTTTTTTCAGGCGGCGGGGCAGTTGATACCACACCGCCGCCATCTGTTCAAGTCTTTTTTTTGATTTATTTTACTCTGCAGCCGGAGTTTCCTCGGTTGCACCACCGTTTTCCTTGTCCACGTAGGCCTGGATGACGCGGGCCAGAGCAGCACCGGCGCCGTTGATGGTACCAAGCAGGGTGGCGAGAAGGACGTCGCGGCTGGGCAGATCACCCAGAGCCTTGATCTTGTCGGGGGTGAGCTCGGCGCCGTCCAGGATACCGCCCTTCCAGGCAGCCTTCTTGGACTTCTTGGCAAAGCCGTTCACCACCTTGGCGGCGGCGCACACGTCGCTGTCGCCCATGATGTAGGCCGTCTGACCCTTGAGGTTAGCAGAGATGTCGGGGAGGCCGGCATCCTTGATAGCCTTGGTCATGAAGGTGTTCTTGGCCACCATGCAGGAGGCACCGGCAGCGGCCAATTCAGCGCGCAGCGTGGTGAACTCGGGCACGGTCACACCGGTGTAATCAATCACCAGCAGGAACGGGGAAGCGTTAACCTTAGCCAGCAGATTCTCAATGATGACGCCCTTATCGGCATTCACTTTTTTCTCAGTGCTCATAATGATTCGTTGCGGTTCAGGTTATTAGTTCTTGGAGTACTCGACCTGGGCGATGGAAAGACCCGGGTTCATGGAGCTGGCCATCGTCACACCGGCGATGTAGGCACCCTTCGCACCGGAGGGGCGAGCCTTCACAACGGCCGAGATGAGAGCGCGGGCGTTCTCCACAAGCTTAGCGCTCTCGAAAGAGAGCTTACCGACTGCGGCAGAGATGTTGGCGTTTCGGTCAACCTTGAAGTCAACGCGACCGGCCTTCACCTCACGCACGGCCTTGGCGGTATCCTCCGTCACAGTGCCGGTCTTGGGGTTGGGCATCAGGCCGCGCGGGCCGAGCACGCGAGCAATCTTACGCACCTGGGCCATGGCATCCGGGGTGGCGATTGCGCTGTCGAAATCAAGATAACCGCCCTGGATTTCCTTGATGAGGTCATCCAGACCGACTTTTTCTGCGCCGGCTTCGAGGGCAGCCTGAGCGGCCTCACCCTGGGCGAAAACGATGACGCGAACATTCTTACCGGTACCGTGGGGCAGAGCAACAGAGCCGCGCACCATCTGGTCGGACTTGCGGGGATCCACCGTGAGGCGGAACGAAACGGTGACCGTGGGGTCGAACTTCGGAGCGGGGAAGCTCTTCATCACTTCCACAGCCTCCTCGACAGCGTAAGCCTTGCTGTTGTCAACAAGCTTGGCTGCCTCATTATAGCGCTTGGAGCGTTTTGTAGACATAATTTTTAGCAGTACGTTCGGGGTTATGAGTTATGTTCCCTCCTGCAGAAGGGGATATCAGAGACCCTCCACTTCAATACCCATCTGGCGAGCCTGGCCGGCGATGATGCGGCAGGCGGCTTCCGGATTCTTGGTGTTGAGGTCGGGCATCTTGGTGTTGACAATTTCCATCAGCTTCTCCTTGGAGATCTTGGCAACCTTCTTCTTGTTCGGCTCGCCGGAGCCGGACTTGATACCGGCGGCCTTCTTGAGAAGGTTAGCTGCCGGCGGCTGCTTGGTGATGAAGTCGAAGGACTTGTCCTTGTATACGGTGATCACGACGGGGAGCACATCGCCGGCCTGCTTCTGAGTCTTAGCGTTGAACTCTTTGCAGAAGCCCATGATGTTAACACCGGCCTGACCAAGAGCAGGACCCACGGGCGGCGAAGGATTCGCGGCGCCGGCAGGAATCTGCAGCTTAATTACTTTAACTACTTCTTTAGCCATGGTTTTGTTGTGTTGTTTTGCCGCCCTTCCCTGCTTTCGCCGTTCGGGGCAGCGGGAAGGGGATTAGTTATCTTTCTCGTCCTCGGGCACCTGCTGTACCTGAGCGTAGTCGAGGTCGAGCGGATTGGAACGGCCGAACATATCCACGCCCACGCGCAGACGACCACGCTCGGTGTCGACCATTTCAACGATACCGCGCTCACCGGCAAAGGCGCCATCGAGCACAACGACTTCTTCGCCCACGGTGTAGGCAACCTTCGGGCGGGCAGCGCCACTGCGGCGAGCAATCTCAGCCATGAGCTCCTTCACGTCTTTATCAGACATGGGCAGCGGCTCCTTGTTGCGACCGCAGGCGAAGCTGATGACGCCGTCAACAGCCTGAATCTTGTACCAGGCATCGTTGTTGAGGCTACCGTCCGGGCGGCGCAGGGCAAAGTTCAGATACACGTAGCCGGGGTAAAGCTTGCGCTCCACCACGTACTTCTTACCCTTACGCACGTCTTCCACCTTCTCGGTGGGAACCAGGGGCGGGCTCTGCAGCAGAGCCCCCATCTCCTCATCTTCCTTGAAGAGGCGGTTGAGGTTCTCTACCGAGCGGCGCTCCTTGTTGGACAGAACATGGAGCACATACCACTGATTCTTGGCGTCAGGGATGCTGCGGACTGTGCTATTTTTGCGTTCGTGCAGTCGAGACATGGGTTACCGAGAGGGGGTAAAGGAATTAAATCAGGAGAAAATCAGAATGGCCTTGTTGACTACTGCGGCCAGCACATAATCAAAGAATGCCACATAGGCGCCCAGCAGCACCATCGCTACCAGCACCACAAGTGTGGAACCCCAGAGTTCACGAAACTTTTTGAACCCGGTTACCTTCGGGTCACTTTCCCAAGGCCAGGAACACTTCTTGAGCTCGCCTTTCAGAGCGGATATGTATTGGGAAATCTTGCGGAACATCGTCTTACGGTTTCTTGGGGGGTATTTTTTGAGAAAAAAAAAGAGGAAGGCTGGCAGGGTAAGAGAGACTCGAACTCCCAACACGCGGTTTTGGAGACCGCTGCTCTACCAATTGAGCTATTACCCTATAACCTTGCTCTGTTGTTTCGGTCCGGTCAGGAAAGGGTGCCCATTGCCGGGCACCCTTCCCCGGGCCGAGGTCTCATTCCGTTATCGGAATGCAACCCGTATTTTTGGAGAATTATCTCCCAGGATTACTCCTGGATCTTGGCAACCTTACCGGCGCCAACGGTACGACCACCTTCGCGGATAGCGAAGCGCATACCCTCTTCCATAGCCACGGGAGTGATGAGCTCAACAGTGATGGTCACGTTGTCGCCGGGCATCACCATTTCCGTGCCCTCGGGCAGGGTAACAGTACCGGTCACGTCCGTCGTACGGAAGTAGAACTGCGGACGATAGTTGTTGAAGAACGGGGTGTGACGGCCACCTTCCTCCTTGGTCAGCACGTAAACGGCTGCCTCGAACTTGGTGTGGGGAGTCACAGAACCGGGCTTGGCGATAACCTGACCGCGAACGATGTCTTCCTTCTTGATACCACGAAGGAGCACGCCCACGTTGTCACCAGCCTCACCCTTGTCGAGAAGCTTACGGAACATCTCGATGTCGGTCACAGAAGTCTTGACGGTCGGACGGATACCAACGATTTCAACTTCCTCCATCTTGTTGATGATACCACGCTCGATACGACCGGTAGCCACAGTACCACGGCCGGAGATGGAGAACACGTCCTCCACGGGCATCAGGAAGGGCTTCTCAGTCGGACGCTCGGGCGTCGGGATGTAGTTGTCAACGGCATCCATGAGCTCCATGATAGCAGCGGCTGCATCAGCATCGCCTTCCAGAGCCTTCACAGCGGAACCCTTCACGATGGGCAGGTCATCACCGGGGAAGTCGTAGGAGGAAAGAAGTTCGCGGATCTCCATCTCCACGAGCTCAGCAAGCTCGGGGTCAGCAAGGTCCATCTTGTTCATGAACACCACGATGTAGGGAACACCCACCTGACGAGCAAGCAGGATGTGCTCACGAGTCTGCGGCATGGGGCCGTCAGCAGCGGAGCAAACGAGGATAGCACCGTCCATCTGGGCAGCACCGGTGATCATGTTCTTCACATAGTCAGCGTGACCGGGGCAGTCAACGTGAGCATAGTGACGGTTAGCGGTCTCATACTCCACGTGTGCAGTGGAGATGGTGATACCACGCTCGCGCTCCTCAGGAGCGCCGTCGATCTGGTCGTAAGCCTTGAACTCTGCCTGACCCTTTTCTGCAAGAACCTTGGTAATTGCAGCAGTGAGGGAAGTTTTGCCATGGTCAACGTGACCGATCGTGCCCACGTTCACGTGGGGCTTGGTGCGCTGGAATGATTCTTTGGCCATAATAGGTATTAATTTTGGGCTGCTTATTCTTGCATGAGTCAGAAGCTTCTGGCGGGATTTGAACCCGCGACCTCATCCTTACCAAGGATGCGCTCTACCCCTGAGCTACAGAAGCATGGACTCTATCACCGCCCCGAGGGGCGTAAAAGCGGGCGAATTATACACGACTTCCCCCAACGCGTCAATCATTATTTCTCACTTTTTTTCTTTTTTTCGTCATTTCCCCCAAAAAATGCCTATTTTTTCGTTATTTTTACCCTTCAAACAGGTGGAGAGTTAGGTTGAAAGCCGCAAGTGTTAGGTGCAAACTGTGGGCCTATGAAGAAACTGACCATCATGACCGCCGCCGCGCTTATGGTCCTGCCTGCCCTGGCAGACAACCATGAAGCCGCCGCCAAAACCGAATCCGCCAAGGCCGAAGCAGCCAAGTGCTGCCCCAAGGCTGACAAGATGCCGCAGCAGTGCTGGCTCAACATCGACACCATCACGCTCGAAGCCGCCAACGGCGACCCGCTGGCACAGTACACCATCGCCTATCTCACAGACCAGGGGGTCAACATCCCCAAGGATAGCGATAAGGCAAAGGAACTGTACAGCAAGGCCGCTCCCGGACTCCGCGATGCCGCCGCCAAGGGGCACCCGGCTGCCTGCTTCGCACTGGCCCACATGTACGCCGAGGGTAAAGGCGTAGAAAAGAACGCTGACAAAGCCGCTGAATACCACAAGTGGGGCAAGCAGTGCTGCACGGATAAAAAGAAGAATTGCTGCACCGCAGACGAGCAGATGAAGAAGGCGGTCGATGCCGCTACGGTCAACCCCGCCATTGACCAGAACTAAAGACTGACGCCTCGTTCATCCGCACTGCCCGCCCGACTGTCACCTGTCGGGCGGGCTTTTTGTCTCCCTCCGCTCTCGCGCGCGTATATTCTTTGCAGCAATATGACGAATTCTCTTGTAATCACCTCCGCTTTCTGCCACAATGCATGGGTCGAGCTTCGCGCCCGGCATTCTCTCCACCCCGCTCCTTACTCACCGCAACTCCGTTTTCTCGAAGATGAACAAGTCTCTTGCTGCTATCTTGTGCTGTTTCTCCCTCGTTACCTCCGCCCACGCTCTCGAAGTCTGGGCTCCCGGTGTCTCCAAGAAAAGTGGTTGGTATGATTTCAATAAGGTAAGAGGAAGCGAATGGTACAACGACGACAGCGGGTTATGCTGGGCGGCATCGGCTGCCAACGTCATCGCCTGGTGGCAGGAACAAAATAAGGTAAAGGGCGATAACGAAAATCAAACCATTCCGCAAGGGGTGGATGTTTGGAAAACTTTTGTCGGTGTTTCCCAGAATACCGGCAGCAATCCTCACATTGCATTTGATTGGTGGATTAATGGTACCGACGGAACCCCCAATTGGGCAACCAGATGGGGTGATGATGATAATCCCACATGGATCGGCATAGATGGGAAGGATTATCACCCCTACACATATACAACAGGTGGTATCCTGACGAGCGCTGTGTTCAATTCATCCCCCTTGTATGATACGAAGCTCAATCCTGTCACCATTGTCTTCAGCTACACTGATATATACGACTATTCCAAGAAAATAATCGACGCTATCAGCAGCGGTTATGCTTTAACATTAAGTGTCCGAGAAGGCGCCGATCATGCTTTCAGTTTATGGGGCGTTGAATACGACATCATCGATGACAGCAAATACCTGATAAACAAGATATGGGTCACTGATTCCAATGACAGCAAGGCAGACGGCACCCCGATTCTGACCTATTACGAGGTAAATCCTGATGACGACAAGACAGTTCTTCGTTTTGATTACGGTGGAGAATATGGTCTCTTCCGCATGGAACGAATAGACGGCATGCGAACAGCAGTTTCCGTTCCGGAGCCGGTCAGCGGCACACTGTCGCTGTTTGCCCTTGCAGCACTGGCAGCTCGCCGTCGCCGAAAGTAAACACACAGCCCTCCCTTATTCCTCCGGTATCTGTTAGCGGCACGAAGAAACGGCTGTATCATTCACAGCGAGAGCCCGAGGAATGTTGAGGCCTACGAGCCGGGCTCAACTTCTGCATTCTGAAATCTGCATTCCCCTGATTGCCGGGGGCATAAATGACCTGTTTCAGGTACAAGCCCTCCGCAGGAGCACAGTAGCGGGTCTTCGGCAAATGGGTATCCCGCAGCATGGCGGCGAGCTCAGCCGGAGTCATCCGCCCACGCGCCACCTGATGCGCCGTACCCACCAGCATGCGCACCATGCGGTACATGAACCCGTTGCCATGAAAACGCAGTCGGAGCATCCCCTGCCCTTCCCGATGCATGCCGGCTGAATAGATAGTTCTGTCGTAGAAACCCGGCGGCGGCGGCACCGGTTCGTTGCCACGGCTGGCAGCAAAGCGTCGGAAATCATGCGTACCGACGTAGATCTGCAGGGCTTCTGCCAACGCCTCTTCCGAAAACTCATGCGGCACATGCCATACCCGCCCCGCCAGGAAGGGACTCAGCACCGGCTCTCGACAGATGAGATATTCGTACACCTTGCCGACAGCGTTAAAACGCGCATGAAAATCTGACGCGACCTCCCTCACCTCGCCTATACGGATAGAGGGCGGCAGGTGGGCATTCAACGCAGCTACCCAATTCGCCGCGCTCATCCGGCAGCTATCAGGGATATCTGCATGAAACACCTGAGCCTGCGCATGCACGCCGGCATCTGTGCGTCCGGAAGCGGCTATACGCACCTCGACCCGCAGGATCCGCCCCATCGCTTCCTCGATGCTATCCTGAATCGTCTCTCCCCCGCGCTGGCTCTGCCAGCCGCGGTAGGCAGTACCCTCATAGGCACAGGTAAAGAGCAATCGCGCCATGTCGGTGGTAGAAACAAACCGCAGCTCCTGTGGCAGAAGCTGCGGTCGGATACAACATCAAAAACAGAAAATCAGATTTCGATATCGAGCATTCCGTCGTCCTCACCGGCATCGCCGGAATCGTCGGAAGAAGAATCATCCGTCGTCTCCTCCGCGCCGGAGGAACCAGACGTAGAATCATCCGTCGTTTCCTCCTCACCGCCGGACACATCGATAGACATGTCATCATCAGCAGCGGGCTCCTCGTCACCGGAGGAATCGTCTGTCGTCCCCTCATCACCGGAGTCGGTGGTCTCCTCGCCGGAGGAATCATCGCTTGTCTCCCCTTCCCCGGAGTCGGTGGTCTCCGCATCAGAGGAATCGTCCGAGCCCTCCTCGGCAGCAGCAGCGGCAGCATCGCGGTCATCCGGGGGAATCGGAATCGACACCTCATCGTCCGGCTCGGCGTTCACGGAATCAGGAATCTCAGGACGATCTTCGTCCTTATCGAAGCGGGTCATGGGGAACTCCTCGATGCTGGCGACATAATCCAGCGCCGCCTTGAGCCGGGTGGAGCCATAGCATTCGGCAAAGGAGGGCGGATTGTTGGCGTTCTGGTCGTTATCGTTGAAGATGAAACGGGCACCCGCATCGACCTGCTCCTGAGGAGCGGCATCGTGAGAGGATACAGAGTTGGCACCCACGGTGCGAACCAGCAGCACATCCACCACTTCGCCGTCATAGGAAGCCACGGGCTTGCTGGCGCGGACGCGGCCAACCTGACGCGCCAGACGGCACACGGCATCAGAGTAGGCGGCGGCCTCACTGTTCACCAGAGCATTACCGCCCATGCTGAAGACTCGCACGCTGGCATTCTGGAAACGCTTATTGATGGCTTCAACACGAGGAGCAGCAGCCTCAGCCGACTTGTAGTTTGTCACCTTCTGCAGCTCAGCAGTGAGTTCCTCTGCCAGTTCGACAGCGGTCTTTTCTTCCTTCTGGCAGGAAGTAAGCACGCCCAGAGCCAACAGGGCGCAGGAGGGAATGAGGAGAAAACGTTTCATGGAGGAAATAAGATAATCTACGTTCTGAAAATTAGCAGGATTTTAGTCTTCTGTCAAGGTAAAGTGTATTGTTTCGAGTTTTTTTTCGCACTCGCAGTCAGAAAATGGCTGTCAGCGGGTTCAAATGAAAAAAAACGCATGATTTTCATGGGTCCGGCAGGATGTCATCGTAGATACCGGGTGCAGAATCGTCAATCACGGTGGCACCCACGCAGTGCGCGTAGAAATCAGCCGGTCCCACTCCGCCGATGATAGCATAGGCATAGCCCAGGGCACGCATCTGTTCCAGCGCCGTCACCAGCAGCGCCCGGCCTACGCCGCCCTGCCGCAGTTCCGGGTCCACCCCCATGGGGCCGATGTAACCGCGTGCTGTTGCATCGCAGCAGGCGAAGCCCACCACCTTCTTATCACGGGTAGCGATGAAACAGCCTATCGGCTGATGGCTCATCGCCACTTTACATTCGCTGACCCACTTGGGGCTGAAGGTGCGCGCCACCCAATCCGTCACGATATGGCGTTCAAACGCCTTGCACGGGCGGATGCGGATACCCTGCTCCGCGAGAGCAGCCCTCAGCGGCGCGCCCTCGGGCAGCTTCCAGAGTCTTACCAACATATCAGTCATATGCCTTATAAGGGGATAGAGTGTAATAAAAGGGCGGGGAGTCGCCCTCGCGAACTCCCCGCCGGTCATCAAAATACACAGCTTACTTCTTGGCCGGAGCGTCGGCCTTCTTATCCTTCTTGCGATCCTTGGCCGTGTTGTAGTGAAGACGTGCCAGCGAATCCACCAGCTCATTCTTCGTATCGGGGTCATAGACCGTCTTCATCAGCTGAGCCATGGCCACGGCATCGCGGAAGTCCGCGGGAGCACCGTTCCAGCCCTTGGCATCTACCGGGGTATGCACGCGCTTGCTGTACTCCTTCACCCCGGGCATCGCCCAGAGCATCGGCAGCGCACGACGCAGAGCATCCTTCGGCAGCTCAGTGGCGATGCTGTGGTGGCTCACCACGCACTGGCAATAGGCATCAACAGCCTGACTGGCCGTCTTGGCAGCATCACCGGAGAGGCCGCCCTTGATCTGATCAGCAGGCACCTTGGCCTCCAGCGCACGAGCTTTGGCGTAGCAGAGCCAGCCATAGACCTCAGCATTGACGCTCTTGAGCAGTTCCTTGTCGGCAAGCAGAGCCTCCACGGCTGCCAGGTCGCCGCCATTCTGAGCGATACCGCCCATCATAGCCGCTACGCGAGCCGTCGCCTTGTCGTAGTCAGACATGGTCGGGTCATCCGCCGGGAATGAACCGGCGAGTGCTGCGGCGGCAGCCCAGTCCATCTGGCGCACGGCCGCCTTGAGCTCGTACAGGGCAGCTATGGCAGCAGGGTTGCCGGGCAGCCCCATGTAGTGCTCGTACTTCTTGCGGCAGTTAGCCATACGCTTGCGGCAGGCCGTCAGGTCGCCCTCGCGGTACTCATTCATGCCTTCTGCCAGATCAGCCGGGGTCTGAATCAGGAACAGCGAGCAGGAGCCCACGGTAGCCTCCATCTGCTGGCCACCCGAACGCGGCACAACGAAACGGAACTTATTCTTACCGCTGGCGGTCTCAAGCTCCAGCAACGTAGGACTCTTCTGTTTCGGCAGGTGCACATAGGCCCTGACCTTGGCTTTATCGCTCGCCTCCTGTGCTCCCACGAAGGGAACACAGCTGAGGACGGCGGCAGCAAATCCGATGATATTCAGTAATTTCATATATCGTAAAGGATTGGGTTAGCGTTGCTTGATCTTGTTCTGGAAGTCCTTGTTAGCCTTATCTTCACGCTGCACGGCAGAGTCGGCCTTGTACGTGTTGAGATCGTTCTCCACAGCGTTGAAGGCGTCACGCTCAGCCGGCGTGAACTTCTCCAGGAGTCCGGCACGCTTGACCTGCGTGACGTACTGCTGACCGGTATTCCAGGCATTCCAGCGGTCGGAGGCCTTGAAGTCACCCTTCATGCGGTCACCGGTGGAGGGATTATTACGCTCCCAGAAGAGCTTCATAATCTGGCGGCAAGCCGGAGCCGAGTAGGAGATATTACCCTTGTTCTGGTTGTAGAGGTTCATGTAAGTCTGCAAGGCCTCGGTGGTCTTGCCGGACTTGGCATAAGCCTCACCCAGCATCATGAGCATATCCAGACGGTGAGCGGCGTTGGCGCGGTTGCTCACATACTTCTGAGCGGACTCGACGGCTGCGGCAGCATTACCCGTGCGCAGGTGCATCTTGGTCAGACCCACCAGAGCAGGACCGGCAGCCGCAGAGGGCGAAGCCGCCACCTTGGCATAGAGCTCACCGGCTTCCTTCTGCTTGGCATCATCCTTGGAGAAGGCCAGGGCATTGGCCTTACCGAGCATGGCGTCGGCCAGCATGTCGGTGTTGCGATCCAGCACCTTCTGGAAGTAGGTAGCCGCCAGTGCGATTTCCTCAGGACGCGAGGTGGGATCCGGGAAGGAGGACACATAGTCCACCAGGTAGTTACCCACCTGCACACAGATGAAGTTCGTCAGATCATCCGGCTTGAACTCGCGAGTCATCTCACGGAAGGTCGACTGGATATCGTTGGTCAGCTTGTTCTTGGCGGTTTCGTCACCCTTGACGGCCTTGAGCTCCTCACCCATGGCGCGAATCTGCGACATGCGGAAGATAGCGCGGGCATACTTATCGTCAGCCTGGATACCCGGGAAATTGTTGAAGTGCTGCGACTTCTCTTCCAGCGTGAGCTCCTTGTTGTCGTAGGTCTTGGTGCCCTTGACATACTCGGCGACATAAGTATTGATTGTCTTCTCAAGCTCGGGTTCGGTGCGATTGTTCTTGTGGTTGTAGGTAGCTTCGCGGCCGATGACATCGCGAGCGCGCTGCACGGCGGCATCGAAGCCGGCCTTATCCTTGACGGTCAGCAGCATCTCAGATACCATCTGCAGGGCAAAGTGGTTGCCCTCGAAGTCAGCGGACTTCCAGAACTGGTCGATGTAACCCTGCACACGCTTGGCCTGTGCGGCATCATCCTCACCTTCCAGCTTGATTTCCTTGCCGTAGCAAGCCAGCCAGTACAGAGCATTGGCGGCTGTGGACTTACCCTTGCCTTTCTCCATCTCCAGAGCAGCCGCGGCGCTTCGCTCCAGAGCCTTGATGGCATCAGGCTTGATGCTGTCGTCCTTACCGGTCACGATGATACTGGCTGCCAGCAGCTCAGCCGTGGCGTAGTAGTCGCTCTTCTTCCAGTTGTCGGTGATGACCTTGCAATACCCGAGGGCACGAGCCTTGAGCTTATCCTGCTCGGCCTCCTCCTGCGTACGCTCAGCCTTCTTGAGCAGAGCATCCACCATGTTGTAGTGCATGTGCGCAGCCATGGCGTTTTCCTTGAGATCCTTGGAGGGGAAACGCTTCTCGAAGTTCTCGAACACCTTGATGGCCTCATCATACAGAGCCGGCGCCATGCGAGCCTTCTTCATGTAGGCATCCATCAGGAAGTAATATACCTGACCGCCATAGGTGTTCACCTCTGCCACCTTCAGGCCGTTGTCGGCATCGGTCGGCACCAGGATGTTACCCTCAAGCAGTTCCTTACCGCTCTTGATGACCTCATCATACTGAGCCAGCTTGTAGTGAGCGGCCACGATGGCATACTGAGCCGTTGCGTAGAACTTGTTGCTGGGCGGCTCGGCATACTGCTTCTTCACCTCTTCGGCGGCAGCCGGCACCTCAGCCCACTGCTGGGCGCTCAGGATACGGCGGAGCTTGTTGAACGCCAGGCTCTTGGTCTGATCGCCACCCATGGAGGAACCGTCTACCTTCGACTCATACTTGGCGCCACCGGCTTCATCACCCGTAGCATAGCAGAGCTGCGACAGCTGGAAGTAGATGGTATTGGTCAGCACGTTCTGCACGGGCTTGCCATCCTTCTCCAAGGGCTTGCCATCCTTGCCTTTCTTCACACCACTGCTGAGGTTGATGTAGCGATCAGCCAGAATCTGGAAACCGGCCTTGCCCAGGCGGGAGGAACCCATCGCCAGTGCCGTATTGCCGGAGTAAAGAATGGCCAGACCTTCCAGCTCCTGGTGTTCTTTGCTCATCTTATCGTAGACCGACAGATTCTTCTTCTGGCGGGCAAGCTGGTAGATGGCACCGGTGGCCGGATCAGTCAGAGGCTTTTCATACTTGTCGAGCAGCTCGACATTACTCTTGATGGCGGCCTGCATCTCACGAACATCGGGCACCAGCCCCAGCAGAGCCGTAGCCGAGCGCAGCGCATCGGTACCCATCTTCATATCATTGGCAGCCAGAGCCTTGTTGGCGGCAGAAGCGGCCACCACACCGTAGTTCAGGAACTTGGGTGCATGCTGAGCAGCACGCAGCGGGTCCATACGGTAGCTGGCCGGGCTGGCCTCGATAATCTTGTAAATCCACCCGGCGTTCTCCGGGCTGGAGGTGGCCACCTTCACGATGGTACCCAGACCGGCCATGGCCAGATCATCAGGCACGCGCCCCTTGGCCTTGCGAGACTCATCCAGATAGCGACCGGCGGTCTTGAAGTCAGGCTTCGACTTCAGCAGGTTAGCCTGCACCAGCAGGAAGCATACACGGCCATCGAGTTTGAGGTCACGCTCCGTGCGGCTGACCTTCCCCTTCTTGAGCAGGTCGAGGTACTGCTCCAGGTACTTGATGGCCTCATCCAGCTTGGCGGGATCGCCCGGGGTCTTGGCATCGCCCACACCCTGCAGGTAGCGGCAGTGCCCCATCTGGAACAGAGACATGGTCAGATAGGGAGCAAATGCCTCAGGAGCCTTGGCATTGGACTGCTGTGCCGCAGCGGCGTTCTCCTTCATGCGCGTCTTGGCGGCAGACAGGAGAGCCGGGTCACGCCAGCGCTTGTTCTCGTTGAAGTCCTTGTAGGCCTTGAATGCCTCATCGTAGCGCTTGGCGGTACGCAGAATTTCGCCCTTTTCAAACGCATAGAAAGGCAGCACGTACCCGAACTGCTTAGCCATGGGGCCATCGCCGCTGAAGCGCTTCAGAACCTTCTCGCAAAGGTCGAGAGCCTCATCTACCTGCCCCGCAGCCGCCATTTTCTTCACCTGTCCGAGAGAGGACAGGGGGTCCTGCGCCTGACAGACCATCGGAGCCGTCAGAGCAAGTGCCGCCAACACGGTTGCTTTGGTATAATTGTTCATATTGTGTGTGATATTTGAAAAATCTGTGAGAAATTGTTGCAGAAAGCGAATAAAGAAGGGGAGCCTGCGGGCTGTTGTTCCGCCACACTCCCCTTGCACTTATCCGGTCGGTCTGGCTTTACTCCGAAGCGGTAGTATTCAGACCCACGGTATGAATATCTGCCTCGGCCAGAGCAGCCATGACGTCTACGATACGCTGATGCGGTGTCGAGGGAGCACCTGTGACCATCACGATGGGTTCGGTATCCACAGCCACGGCCTGTTCCTTGAGCGTCTTGAGTGCCTCTACCAGCTGATCCAGATGGCGCTGTGCCTTGTAGGCCGCCGTACCGGGCTGTGCCGATGCATCGTAGGGCTCACCCACCGGCATATCACCATTCCAGGTGATGGCTCCGTTGGCGGAGACATCGATGCGGCCGGGCTCTACAGGAGGCGGCGTACCGCCGGCGGAGGGATTGCCGGGAATATTCACATCAAGCTTCTTCTCACTCACCAGCGAGGTAGCCACCAGGAAGTAAATAAGCAGAAGGAAGCAGCAGTCAATCATGGACGAAATTTCCATCTCGGGCTCACCCTGCTCTTCTACCGGACGACTTTTGTGTCTTGCCATATTCGATTGTAATGTTGGATGGTCAATTTAGCCACGCGACGGCAATGTGCCGAACACCATATTACTCACACCAGCCGCTGCTGCGCAGCGAATGGCACCGGCTGTACGCTCCCACGGAGCAGCAAGGTCACCACGAAGGTAGATACGGATGTTCTTCTCATCCATATTCTTGGCCTTGTAAAATTCTTTCTGTTTGGAGATGTAATCCGACAGCAGCTGTCCTTCGTCCTGCGTGAATCCCTTGGAGCCGCTCGCCTCGTTGGAATCTGCGACACCCCAGATGACTCCGGCGCGCTTATAGGTCTCGTTGTATTTCTTGACAGCCTTCTCAGACATCTTGTCCGGGTCGGCAAAGATATTCACAACGATACACCCATTGGCATCTTTCAGCTCAGAACACGACACGGCACTGGGCATGTTGATGCTGGGATCCTTCGACACCGTCAACGCCGTGGCATTCACCACGAAGAAGATGAGCAGAAGGAAACAGCAGTCAATCATGGGAGACATGTTCGGATTCCCGTTCACATCATCCTGCGGTCTTTTTTTCTTACCCATGGAAATGAAGTAGGTTAGATTTTTGCCTGCCTTCGGGCCCCCTCAACACGGGGGACTCGTTACCACGGAAGGCAGGCCCGGACATCATCAGGCCTTATGCCTGCTCCTCTTCCTCAGCGTACTCACCTTCCTCGCCCTCCTCTTCATCGTCGCCGGAGAGACCCTCGGGGATACGAGCCAGCTGAGCTTCAGCGTTGATGACGTTGATGGAGGTGTTCACCATCTCTTCCACCGTGTTCACGCACTCAGACTCACGAGCCTGGGCAGTCTTCTTCAGGAAGAAGAAAGCGGGCAGAGCGATAAGGGAAATAATCAGACCCCAGAAGGTGGTAAGAAGTGCCACGGAGATGTCACCTGCGAGCTGGGAGGGGTCAGCCTGACCGGCTTCAGCCAACGTGGCGAAGGCGCCCACCATACCCTGAATCGTACCGAACAGACCGATGGACGGTGCCACAGAACCGGAGAGGGCAAGCATGTCCACGAAAAGCATCATGCTGGGTCGCTCGTTGTTGGTGAAGTCAGCAATGGCGTCTTCGATACCGTCCTTGCCCAGATCCTCAGGGCGATTGGCATCGATATTGGGCAGAGCATAGGCAACCAGACGACCCAGGTAGGTCGGGCTCTCAGAAGCCAGCTTGATGGCAGACTGCACACGGCACTCACCCATGAGGGCAATCAGTTCGTCACGCAGAGGAGCGGGGCAGAACTTATCCTTCTTGAGGTTCATGATGCAGTACACCATCAGGAATACGGTGATGGCCAGCAGGACAACGAGCGGAATCATCGTCCAACCACCGTCAATCACCCACTTATCGAGCATCGTCTTCTTGGTAGCACCACCGGAGCCTTCCTGAGCGAAAGCGGTACCGACAAACATTGCCATCGTCACGAGGGACATGGCCCGAACAGCGAAACGAGTAATCGTTGATTTCATAACTACGAGAATGCAGAATTGACGTCCATCATTTAATCACATTTTTCCGCTTTTGCAAGCAAGATTTACCGGTTAGCCCGTTTTTATCAGAAAAAAAGCACCTCAACAACACCCCGGCGGCATCAGAATAGCTGATTTTGCAGCACAGTTTATTCAATTTCCCTCATTTCCGGAACGGGGCAGACGATGAACCCGAGACATCGGCGGCGTCCAGAATTTTATTAAAGATTTCCGTATTTTCCTGAATACCGCCGAAGCGTGCGGCACCGGCTCCGGCAGCATACACCGGCACAGCCACTCCGCTGTGATTGCGGGTAGCAAACGCACCTCTCACTTCGCCTCTCGCAGCCGAACCACCCAGGATGGAGAGTCCCCCGGTCTGATGGTCAGCCGTCACCACGAGCAAGGTATCCGGGTGCTGCTGCATCCACCGCAGCACACACCCGATAGCCCGATCAAAATCCAGGGTCTCCAGCACCGTCTCTCGCAGATTATTCTCATGTGCCGCCAGGTCGATACAGGAGCCCTCGACCAGCAGGAAGAAGCCGTTCTCCCCCTGCCCCAGGATACCCAGAGCCTCTTCCACAGCCTTTTCCAGAAAATCGCCACGCTGCGATGCAGGCAGGCAGTCCCGGGGCGCAGCCAGGCGCACGACAGCCCCGCGTGCCCGCAGCTCTGCCACCTGAGCCGGCGTGACACAGTCTGCCCCACCGCCCGTGATGACCCGACACCCGCTATTGACCAGGGCCGCCGCAACGGCTTCCGTATCATGACGGTCGTTCACATGAGCATAAAAAGCCGCAGGGGTGGCATCGGTGATGGCTTTGGTTACCACCATACCGGTGCGGCGCCCGCCTGCCGCCAGGAGCTGCATCAGCGATATCACCGGGCGACCGTCCGGCGTCTGCCCCAGGTGGCCGTTATGCGCCTTGCGGCCACAGGCAATCGCCGTCCCCCCGGCAGCCGAATCCGTTATAGTGTGCGATGCCGAGCTCGTGCGCGAAAATCCCGTCACCGGAAAACGCTCGATATTCAGTTTCCCGTGATTACATAGCCAGGCCGCCCACACATGCTCAGCCCCCATCCCATCGCCTATCATCAGGATGACATTGCGCGCCCGCGAGCTCGATGTCGGCATCATGCCCGGTTCCACCCGGTGGGTATGCAGGCCACTCACCGTCTGTTCTGCGCAGGCGGCTGCAGCGGCTGTCAACAACAGCCCCCATACCGACAGAATCAACCCATATACCCGTACCATCACAGAGACAGCGAAAGAGCCGTTGGTTGTATAAAACCAACGGCTCCGTCATAAAGATGAACGTGACAACGTTTACTTCTGACCGTCGGTAAGCACCTTGACAGGAGCCTGCGGCTGCGGAGACTGCTGGGGCAGGTCAATCTGGCGGCAATCCTTCGGGAAGGCTCGAAGCTTGGGCATGGACTGCGTCTGGCAGCAGCAGGAGCTGATACCCACGGCGCATGCAACGGCGAAAACGATAGCAGTAAGTTTCATATGTCGAAAAGATTGGTTGGCTATTTCCGCTAACCATTGAAGCAAATTCATCGGCAAGAGTCAACACCAAATTGATTTCCCCTCCCATTTTTCTGCAAAAAAGAGGAGACAAGGGGCAAACAGGTCTTCAGCTCATCCGATTTCAGCTCACAGGGCGCACATTAAACTTGAAAAGAACTCCGCTGCCTGTTATAAGTGCGGGAGAACCCATGAGCCGACGACACAACAGCCGAATCTACAGAGAGCGACGCAAGGCACGCATGCGCCTGCTCCGGCGTGTCATCCTCGGCGTTCTGAGCGTCATCGGGCTTCTGCTGACTATCGGTGTCATCGGATGGTTCCGACTCATGGCCCACCTGCAGAGTGATTCTTTCAGAGAATCACTCTGCGATAAGATACAGACGTCTACCGGAGCGGATGAGGTTCGTATGGAGGCTAACCTCAGAATTGACGGCGATACCGTCGCCCAACGCAAGCTGAGCATCCTCCGCATGGGGGCAATCGACAGCATCGGCGCTGAACACATGCTCGCCACCATCCGCCGACGAGCGCTGCTGGATCGCAAGCTGCATGTCCGCAAGCTGACCATGGAGGAAGGGCATATCGTCTTCCGCACAGCAACACCTCCACCGCCCCGCTCCGAGAGTTCTCCCGCAGCCTCCGCCCCGACCGTTTCTCCCGCTGTATCGACCGTTCAACCGCCTCCGGCCGCCACCGGTACCGCTGAGGAAACCGCCTCCGGTGACGGATTGTCACTTCACTCCATCCGGCTGGACTTCGCGGAGTGCAAAGACACTAACCTGACCCTCCGGCACAGGGACAAAACGTACAGCCTCACCGGCAGCAACATCTCGGCCTCCCCCCTGGAGCAGGGAAAAGGCTGGACGATAGAATTGGAAAACGGACGTCTGCATTCGCCCTACACCTACCTGCGCGATACCAATATCAAAACGGCAACTGTGCTCACCCACCAGCGCAGCTTCGACCTCACCGAATGCCGCCTGATGCTCACACCGGGAGAGCTCCGAGCCCGAGCGCACTATAACAGCTCAACGCATCATTGGTCCGCAGCTCTTGAACTGCACAAGGCTGGGATGGAGCGTCTGCTGCGCGGAGACTGGCAGAAGCGCCTCACCGGCGAATTGTTCGGCAAATGTGTGCTGAAAGGTTCCCGCAATGGCCTGCTGACAGCTGAGGGGCATCTGGCTCTGCGCAATGGCCTGCTGGAGGGGCTCCCCTTCCTCTCCGAACTCACGATTGACAATACACGTCCCTACCGCAGCATCGTGCTGGACAAGGCTGATTGCACTCTTCAGTACCCATACTCAGCCCCGGAGCGCAATCTGAAAAATGCCTGGCTGTTTGACAAGATTGAAATCATCTCGCGCGATTCCACCCTCATCGTCCGAGGTCACGTCATCATCGCTGAAGACGGCGCCCTGGGTGGCAGCCTCACCATCGGCATCCCCCGCCACATCGCTGACCGGCTTCCCCTGCCGGGCAAGCGCATCAGCAACGCCATCTTCAACGGACGAGGAGACGCCGGCTATGCCTGGGTTAATCTCAATCTGAGCGGCACCATTGATTCCCCCAAGGAAGACCTCAGCGTGCGGCTCTCCACCCTGCTCTCCTCAGCCATGCCGGAGCTCACAGCTGACTCTGCCGTGGAAATGCTGAACAGTCTTTTCCGTGCCGATAAAACCGACAAACACAGCAACGCAACCGAGCAGCCCCGGCAGGAGCAGCCCGTCGACACTATTATCAACGGCGCCTCCGACCTCCTGAACAGGGGCTTACGCAGCCTCTTCTGATCCCTCTCCTCCACGTTTTTCCATGAGCACTCCTTATCCCTCACAATTCATCGACTGCATCTGTACTATTCGCGAGCGTTTTGCCCCCACGGCCTACCACGCCACGCTGCCTAACGGCAAACCAACAGTCGCCTTTCTCCAGAAAAAAGAAGCACACCTGGTCGAACAGATTCAACCGGGAGACCTCGTCGTCGTCACCATCTGCCCGGCCGACTTCGACCGGGCCCGCATCCGCCGCATGGCCTGAGTCACACGCATACCACCATGTCACCATCCCCTCGCAGACCCGAGCTTCTGGCGCCCGCCGGCAATCGGGATTGCATGCGCTCCGCCATAGCAAACGGAGCCGATGCCATCTACTTCGGCCTTGACCAGTTCAATGCCCGCATGCGAGCAGACAACTTCACCCGCGCAGACCTGCCGACACTGGTACCGTTCCTGCATGCCCATGGGGTACGTGCCTATGTGACCATGAATGTGCTGATATTCCCGGCAGAGTTCGATGAAGCCATCGACTACCTGGACGCGCTGGATGCCGCCGGGGTCGATGGCGTCATCATCCAGGATGTCGGGCTGGCCGCACTGATTGCGCAGCAGAGGAAGTGCGGCAGGTGGAAGCTGGAACTGCATATCTCCACCCAGATGACGATTACCTGCCCGGAGGCCGTTCGATGGGTCGATGAGCAGTTCGATCCCCAGCAGATTGTGCTGGCGCGTGAGCTGTCACTGAGAGAGATTGAAGCCTGTGCCCGGGCGACTACGAAACCCATCGAGGTATTCTGCCACGGCGCTCTCTGCGTCGCCTACTCAGGGCAGTGCCTGACCAGCGAAAGTCTGGGACAGCGCAGCGCCAACCGCGGCGAATGTGCCCAGGCCTGCCGCATGCCCTACAGATTGGAGGTAGATGGCCGCATGCGCAACCTGGGAGAACGCCGTTACCTCTTCTCCCCGCAGGATTTGTGCGCACTGGATCTCGTACCGCAGATGCTGGCGGCAGGGGTTCATAGTTTCAAGATTGAAGGGCGGCTCAAGAGTCCGGAATACGTGGCGGCGACAACTCGAGCCTACCGACGCGCCATCGATGCTGCACTGGCTGAAAAAGGCATCCCACCCCGGCTCCGCGCTGCCGATATGTATGCCATGCAGATGGCATTCTCCCGCGGCTTCTCAACCGGGTGGCTCGCCGGCACAGACCACCCCTTGCTGACCCACGGGCGCTTCGGCAAGAAACGCGGGGCTTTCGTCGGCAAAATCACCCGCCATGGCAATGGGTGGGTGGAGCTGGAATCCCTCCCGAGCATACCCATCGCCCCGGGCGATGGCTTTGTCATCGATGCCGGACAGGATCGCAACGATGAGCAAGGGGGGCGCATCTGGCGCATGGAGAAGAACCGTCTGTATTTCCACGGCAAGGGGAGCCGTATCGACTGGGCAGCTGTACGCTCCGGCAACCTGCTGTGGAAGACCGCCGACCCGGCACTCGACAAAGCCCTGCACGCAAGCTGGTGTAACTTCGCCCGCCACAGCGACACCACAGCCCAGGTACTGGATATGGATGTACGCGGGCGCATGGGAAGCCAGCTCACCATCAGCTGCCGAGGCATCACCGTGGGCAGTGGTCAGCCGCTGGAACCTGCCGAAAATCGTCCGCTGACACCGGAGATCCTCCGTACGCAGCTCTCGCGACTGGGCGGCACCGGCTATACGCTGGGGGAGTGTCGCATCGAGTTGGAAAACGACCTGATGCTGCCGCTCTCCGTGCTGAATCGCATGCGCCGCGAGCTGGTAGCACAGCTTGCCGCCTCCACGGAAGCCACCCCTGATTCTCCCCGTCAGGCAACCCCGATATCAACAGCCCTGCCCTTCCCTCCCCTGCAGCCTGCCGAGGGCTACCACCTCTCCGTACTCTGCCGCACCCCGGAGCAGGCGCTGGCCGCCGCACGGTCAGGAATCGAGAAAATCTATCTGGACTTTTCCAATCTGCGAGAACTGGAAAGCTGCACCGGGCAGATTCGTCGGCTGAATCCCGATACACAGGTATGGATAGCCACCCTGCGTATCATGAAACCGCATGAGGCCGGTTATTTCAAGTACATCAACGCTGCACAGCCGGATGGTGTGCTGGTACGCCATCCGGGAGCTGCCGCATACTTCCGTACGAAATGCACCCCCATGATCGGTGATTTCTCGCTGAACACAGCCAATCCCCACAGCGTAGCTCTCTGGTTGCAATACGGATTGAGTCTCTGTACCCCCTCCTACGACCTCAATGCTCACCAGCTGGCCGATTTGCTCCGCAGCGGTTGCGGCCCGGCACTGGAGCTGACGCTCCACCAGCATATGCCCATGTTCCATACAGAGCACTGTGTCTTCTGCACCTTCCTTTCCGAGGGCCATAATTTCAAGGACTGCGGGCGCCCCTGCGAACGCCACCGGGTGCGGGTCATCGACCGCACGCAGGCCAAACACTACCTGCGCAGTGACGAAGGCTGCCGCAACACCCTCTACAATGGACGAGCACAATCTGCCGCCCGATATACCGAAGGCATGCGCCGCTGTGGTCTCAACCGCTTCAGGCTGGAACTCCTGGATGAGAACGAGGAGCAGACTGCACACCTCATCGACTTGTACCACAAGCTGTTGCGCGGAGAGCTCCCGGCAGACAAGCTGATGCTTCAGCTCAATCTTCTCGACCGTATCGGGGTCGTCGATATCGCCTGATATCACTCCCTCAAACAATTTTCTGACAAAAAAAATTGTTTTTTGTCTTGACGAACGAACCGATGCACGCTACACTACCTGCGTCTACGGGACCGGACGTAAAAAAGGTTCCCGGGCTCGAAAGGGTCCGATTCATAGGGTAGTTGGGCAGCCCGGGGCTTCGGCTCCGGGCTGACTTCCTTTTCCGGGGGAACGCTCATTGCTCACGCCTCCCCATTTGAGTCCCGGCTTGCCCCGTACTTCAGCAGAAACAAAAAAGCCCACAGCCGAAACTGTGAGCCTTTTGAAGCATCCCCACGCGGATTCGAACCGCGGTTCTATGACTGAGAATCATATGTCCTAACCCCTAGACGATGGGGACATGTAGTACGCGAATCGGGACTCGAACCCGAGACCAATAGATTAAAAGTCTACTGCTCTACCAACTGAGCTATTCGCGCACTGTTGCTGCGATGCAGCGGGCGCATGGTACATGAGCTCCGTTGTAAAGTCAAGCCAAAAAGTCAATTTTGCACGATGATTTCCGTCAAATGTCAAAAAAAAGGCGTCGGATGTGACTCCGACGCCGCGAAAGGAAAGCGGGAAGGGCTCAGTGCTTCTTCCAACCCGGCTTGTGACGGGTGACCAGCTCCTCTGCTACCTGCTCAATGCGGAGCCCCTTGGAGGCCAGCAGCACGATGAGGTGGTAGAACATGTCGGAAGCCTCGTAAAGCAGGCGTTCGTCCGTACCGTTGACAGCCTCGATGCAGGCCTCCAGTGCCTCCTCACCCACTTTCTGCGCCATGCGGTTCACGCCATCGCGGAAGAGTGAGGTGGTGTAGGAACCCTCCGGCATTTCCTCACGGCGCTTGTTGATGAAATCCTGCAATTCGCTCAGGAACAGGAGGGGGGAACCCTCATTCACATCGCCCCAGCAGGTATCCGTACCGGTATGGCAGACGGGGCCGACGGGATTCACCTGCACCAGCAGGGTGTCGTTATCACAATCCACGCGGATATCCACCAGCTCCAGGAAGTTGCCGCTGGTCTCTCCCTTCACCCACAGCTGCTGCCGGGAACGGCTGAAAAAAGTGACCTTGCGCGTCTCCAGCGTCTTGTCGTAGGCCTCGCGGTTCATGTAACCCAGCATCAGCACCTTGGCTGTGCGGGCATCCTGAATAATGGCCGGCACCAGGCCGCCGCTCTTCTCGAAATCGATGTTCATAAGCTGTTAAAAAGCTGTTGCGGGCTCAGTATAGCACATTTCGGCGTATTTGCCACCCTTTTTTCGGTCACATGGCTTTCACCGCTGCCAGAGCTCGGGTCATGGCCGCCACCGTG
Organism: Akkermansia sp.; assembly: GCA_017409465.1. GTDB lineage: Bacteria > Verrucomicrobiota > Verrucomicrobiia > Verrucomicrobiales > Akkermansiaceae > Akkermansia. The sequence goes on from JAFQSQ010000028.1 coordinate 90,760, forward strand.
GCATCAATATCCGCCTCCGTATGAGCGGTCGAGATGAAGCCGGTTTCGTAGGGCGAGGGGGCTACGTAGACCCCCTGTTCCAGCATACTGTGGAAATAGGTGCGGAACATATCAAAGCTACCGCTCATGGCAGAATCCAAATCATACACATCCTGCGTGGTGAAGAACAGGCAGTACATCGACCCGCTGCGCTTGAAAGTCAACGGCAAGGCGGCATCGCGCAACACGCGGCGCACGCCCTCCTCCAGTCGGGCACCCAACTGTTCCAGACGGGTGTACGAATCGTTTGCCTCAAGATACCGCAGCTGCGCCAGCCCCGCCGCCATGGCCACGGGGTTACCGCTGAGGGTTCCGGCCTGGTACACCCCGCCAAGGGGCGATACACAATCCATGATATCACGCCGCCCGCCGAATGCACCCACCGGCAGGCCGCCGCCGATAATCTTGCCCAGCGTGGTCAAATCCGGCGTAATGCCGTGCTTGCCCTGCACCCCGGCAGGAGAGATGCGGAATCCGGTCATCACCTCATCAAAAATCAGCACGGTACCTTCCTTTGCCGTTATCTCACGCAGGAACTCCAGATACCCCGGCTTCGGCAGGTAAAAGCCGGCATTACCCGGGTACGGCTCCACAATGACGGCGGCAATCTGCCCCGGGTACCGAGCAAAGGCTGCCCGCACCGCCTCCGGGTTGTTATACGGCAGCACCAGCGTGAGCGAGGCATACTCCTGCGGCACACCCGCGCTGTCCGGCTCGCCGTGCGTGAGCGCACCGCTCCCCGCCGCCACCAGCAGGCCATCCGAATGACCGTGGTAGCACCCGGCAAACTTGATGATGTATTTGCGCCCCGTGTAACCGCGCGCCAGACGAATGGCGCTCATGGTGGCCTCCGTCCCGCTGTTGGTCATGCGTACTTTTTCCACGGAAGGCAGCCATCGGCACACCGTCTCTGCCATTTCCACCTCCACCCGCGTGGGGATACCATACCCCAATCCGGCGAGCGCCGACTCCCGCACGGCAGAAATCACACACTCCGGCGCATGCCCCAGAATCGCCGGCCCCCAGGTGCCCACGTAGTCGATGTAATCCTTTCCATCTTCATCCCACAGGTGCGCTCCCTCGGCACGCGTCACGAAAAACGGCGCTCTCTCCAGCCGACGAAACGCCCGCACCGGGGAATTCACCCCACCGGGTATCACCTTGCAAGCCCTCTCAAAAAGTTCCTCAGAAATCGACATGCGCCCAGTATACTACGCCACCGGAACATGAACAAGCCCAATTTTCTGCACACAGCCACAGAAAAAACTTGCCCATGCGCCAAAGATAGGCTACTATCACCCGCAGCACGCCACCGTGGCCTGCAACACCCCGGATGGGTGGCAGAGCGGTTGAATGCAGCGGTCTTGAAAACCGCCGAGGGCTAATACCCTCCGTGGGTTCGAATCCCACCCCATCCGTTAAAAAGCCTCGCAATCAGCTGATTGCGAGGCTTTTTATTAAATTCTCAGGTTTCTCAGGGCTGCAGGCGCTCAATGCTCCAGGTGGAATCCGGCTGCAGAGTGTACATGAAGCGGTCATGCACACGGCCGGGGCCGCCCTGCCAGAACTCCACATGGTGCGGGACGATGCGGAAGCCGCCCCAGAAATCCGGCAGGGGCACCTGCCCTTCCGAGAATTTGTGCTTCAGCTCCTGCAATTTCATCATCAGCAGTTTGCGGGTGGAGATGACCTGACTCTGGTGCGATACCCAGGCACCCAGCTGGCTCTCGCGAGGGCGGGAAAGGAAGTATTTGAGGGTTTCAGCACGCGAGATTTTCTCTGCGCGGCCATAGACGATAATCTGGCGCTCCAGCGTGACCCAGGGGAGCAACATGCATATCTCCGGATTGGCGTCCAGCTCGCGTGCCTTGCGGCTGGTATAATTAGTGAAGAAGACGTACCCGCGGTCATCATAATACTTCAGCAGCACCGTGCGCAGGGAGGGGCGACCCTCCGGGGTGGCGGTGGCGATGCTGATGGCGTTCGGCTCCGGGATACCGGCTTCCAGCGCTTGTTTAAACCAACGGTCAAACTGGACGAAAGGCGAGTCAGCCAAATCCCGCCGATGCAACGTGTCCTTGAGGTATTCTTCTCTGAATGCAGATAAGTCCATGCCCGCACTATACCACCTCCTCACCGCATGCGCAAGCCAAAGAAATGCCCGCACTTCCGTTTAGAGGAAGCGCGGGCGGAAATCACCGTTACGAGCAAGTTCAGGCTCAACGGAAGATGACCTCGTACACTCGTGTGCCGGGCTGGCGGGTTGACTCCAGCGTCACGGTGTCAGTACCGGGTTTCAACTCAAAGGTCATGAGCCCGTCGATACGCCCGGAGGGCGTGGCGTTGCTGACAGTGCAGTCAGCCGTTGTGATGACGGAGAGGCGGGTAGCGCCTGCCGGAACTTTCAAGTCTGCACGGAGCGCCTGCTTGCCGCAGTTGAATGCACTGGAGATATCACCATCCGTCAGGCTGTGCACATCCGTATCCGGAGCCACATACGGCAGTTTCAGAGCAAAGGAATTGAGGCGAATTTCCCTGGACTGACTGCTGGCATTGAGCAGACGCACAGAGCTGATACCGATTGTGGGCATGTCTTGCTCATCGATGTAGAACACCTTCTCGTATATCTGCTGCAGGCGAGGTGTAACCACCGTACCGTCTTCCAGCGTAAGCTCCAGTTTGCACCAGGAGCCAAGTGTCGCATCATCCATATTCATGCTGAAGGACTTGGCATACACCGGAATGGGCAGGTTGAGGCTCAGGTAGCTACCCGGCTCAGCCTTGGCTACTTCCATCTTGCGGCTCAGACCGATGGTGTTTTCATCATTATAGGCATAGATACCGGTGAGCCCCTGCATGGAGGTAGCCAGCAGCGCGGGCAAAGGACGGTTTACCGTAAATTCGCAGATGGCGAGAGACTTACCCTCCGTAGGCTGCACGATACGGTAGCGCACCATGCGCGCCATGACCGGCTCAGCGCGACGATCCACTGTCACCTTGGGGCCGTAGCTTAACTCACCCAGCGGCATCCATGTCTGACCATCGACAGAGTATTCCATCTGTCCGGAGAGGGGGACCCGGGTGCGACGGGAATTCCCCCCCATGCGCAGATTGATGGTGCTGACCGGGGTGAGTTCGCCCAAATCAAGGCAGTACCAATCACCCGCCTGCTGTGGTTGTCCTGATTCCCAGAGGGAGTTGAGATTGCCGTCACTCACGTTGGCGGCGTTCACGCTGGCATCCCCACCCTGACAGCTGAATGCCGGCAACATGGTGCGGATATTGCGTCCCGCCAGCTCGGACAGGATGGCCGCGTTCACATAGTTGAATACAGAGCGCAGCGCCGGAGTCACGGCATAGGAACCCACCTGTACATCCTGCACCTGCACGACGGCATTGTCCTGCCAGGTATCGCGATACAGCAGCGACATCTCGTTGAGCGAGTCCACCACGTGCAGAGCCGTGCTCAGTCGCTCCTGCAGGCGATCGGCACGCATGGCGCGGATAGCCTCCACCCCGGCCTGTCCGGTCAAGGCAAAGGCGCGCAGCCAGGGGGCGATCTCATTCTGCAGTGCCTGCATCCCACGCGCCTGAATCAGGTTATACCCGGCGGCGGCAATTTCCGCAAACTGCTCGCTCATGGCGGCCGCCGTTTCGGGCGTGGGCGCACCAACCGCCAGTTCCGAGCGGAAGCGGGTGACCAGAGGAAGAAGCGATTGCGACTCCTCACGGGCATACCCGTGGCCATTGGGCAGCAGATCTGCATTGTGCTCACAGAAAATCTGCATGGACTCCGCACACTGCGGGTACAGACGGCGGATGCCTTCACGCCACGTCGGCTCAGAATCAAAGGCAGGTATATTCCAGGTGTAGGCCGCCACACCGAACAGCCCCACCTTATTGGCCTCGGCGCGCTCCATGGGATTGGCGACAAACCCGCTCATCTCTTTCTCCATACCCGGGGTCTGATCCAGACCGTAGGTGCGGCCCATGGAAAGGCGGGAGGGCTTCATGTCGTTGCAAGGCCAGTTCCACCAGATGAAGGTGGGGCGCCCCGTGTGACCATTCACCCACTTCTGCCCCTCCAGGGTGATATCGTTCACCACGGTGTTTCCCGTCCACATGATATGGGTACTCTTGTCGAGTCCTTTGCCCAGAGTTTCCAGTTCGGAGACGTTGGCCCAGCTCTTGTTGTAGCCGGTGGGACACATGATGAGCTCCTGGTTCACATCGGGGTGTTTTCGGATAAAGTTTTCCAGAATATAGTTGCAGAGCTGAACCTGGCGCGATGCCTTGCCGATTTCCCCGAAGGAATCATCCACCAGCACAGCGAAATCACGTACTCCCAGGTCATACATCCACTGCAATTTGGTGCACAGTCCATCCAACTGCCTGCGCCCCTCATCTTCCTCCCACTTCACAGTGTTGGCAGGGTGAATAGCCCAGACAAAGCGCACATGGTTACTGCGGGCATGCTGCACCAGAGCTGCCAGCTCATGAGCCTTGTCCTCCGGGTAAGGTTCATAGCAGCCCTTGCCGTGATGCAGAGGGTCATCCTTGGGGGCATAGATGTAGGTATTCATCTTGTTGCGCCCATAAAAATCAAACAGCGAACGGCGACCCTCATAACTCCAGGGAATACCGTAGTACCCCTCCACAGCACCTCGGTATCGCAGACTGGGCCAGTCCACCACCGTGCCGGTAGGCAGTTCCCCCAGCGTGGCTATCTGCTCCATGGTCAGGTAGGGGAATGGATCTTTCTGCGCATTACGAGAGCCGGGCACACCGATAAGCATCTGCGAAAGCGTCTGGCGGGCATAAAACACGCCCGTCTCATCATTGGCCAGCACCTGCACAGCACCCTCCGGGCTGATATGGATGGCATAGGCACCTTCTACCCCGACCGGGATACGCCCCCACAGTCCATCCGTTGCCTCAGAGGTGCGTATCTGCACACTTACTGCCCCGGCTTTCACCGTCTGTTGGGCAGAAACCTCGTAGTGCTGCGGAGCGGGGAACACCGGGCAGCTCTGCTCTTCAGTCGCCGTGGCAACCAAAGCCGGCACGGCAGCCAATGCGGCAGCCACTGTCATTGCTTTGCCTGTTGTCATCATAAACTCAATATAAGGGGAAGTAATTCTTCAAATCGGGTCAGCCGCCAATCGGGATTCAGAGCCAGGCAGGCGTTCTCCTCCTGCGCAGCCGTGGACGCCCAGGCCGCATTGATGATGCGGACACCCACGCGGTGGCTCAGCTCAATGTCCGAGGGTGCATCACCCACATACACCAGTTCGTCAGGGCGCAGATTCCACTCCTGCATGACCTGTTGCAGCCTTTCATGCTTGCAGTTGTGCGTCGGCACCCCAAAGCCGCACCACTCAAACAGACCTTCAAAGCCATAGTGCCGAATCGTCGGCAACGCCGTATAGTGCTCCTTGCCGCTGATGATACCGGTACGTATACCGGCGCGTCTCACAGTCCTCAGCATCTCTGCCGCCCCGTCAAAAGGAGCCGGAGCCAGCACCGGGTGCAGCCGCTCATACACCTCGACAAAATGACCGATGGGCAGCGTCTCCGAATCAGGCGATATCCCCAGAAGCGCCCCCAATACCCCACGGTCGCTCAGGCCGAAGTGGGAAACCACCTCATCTTCCGTCGGCCGCATGCGTCCCATTTCTCCCACACAGGTACGATACGCCTCTATACACAGAGGGAGCGTATCCCCCAGTGTACCATCCATGTCGAATAGAACAGCCTTTATCATAAACCATCGGTAGCACCTGTCAGCCCCCCCCCACGAAAAAGTGCTATATCATGAGGTGACTATATCGTATAGTACGGCTCCCCACCGGTACACCTTTCACATTATTTCTTGACAATATCTCATGCCACCTGTATGCTCGAGCCACGCATGTTAGACGCAATCGACCAATTCTTAAGCAATACCAGTTCTTTTCTGTGGGGTTATATTCTTCTTTTTTCTCTCTTGGGAACCCATCTCTACCTGACACTAATCCTGCGCGTGCCGCAACGCTACTTTTTCACGGCACTGCGATACTATTTCAGAAAAGACCACACCCGCCAGGGGCAGATTTCGCATTTTTCATCGCTGATGGTATCACTCGCAGCCAATATAGGCACCGGCAACATCGTGGGGGTAGCTGTAGCCGTCAGTACCGGTGGTCCCGGAGCCGTGCTCTGGTGCAGTCTCACCGGCTTACTGGGCATGGCGAGCCGATACGCCGAAAGCCTGCTGGCACTGCGGTACAGAGTTCGCGACGCCAAGGGCGAAATCAAGGGCGGCCCCATGTATGCGCTGGAGCGGGGGCTGAAGTGCAAATGGCTGGCGGTCATCTTCGCCGTCATGACTGCCATAGCAGCATTCGGCATCGGTAACATCACTCAGGCCAACGCAGCCTCCCAAGTACTGTACGAATCAGCCCTCAATGTGCCTACCTGGTTGACCGGGGGTATTCTATTCGTCATCGTCACCATGGTTCTGCTCGGGGGGCTACAGGGCATCTCCCGCGTCTGTACGGCATGTGTCCCCACCATGTCCATCGTCTACGTTATCGGCTGTCTCCTGGTGCTCGGTACCCACATCGACTACATCATCCCGGCGATTGCCAGGATATGGCACTGCGCCTTCAGCAGCGAAGCAGCGTCCGGCGGATTCATCGGCTCCACCATCATGCTGGCCATGCAAACCGGGGTCAAGCGAGGGCTCTTCTCCAACGAAGCCGGTATGGGTTCCGCCCCCATCGTCGCTGCTCCGGTCAAGACCCCCAACGCCGTCCAGCAAGCCATCGTGGCCTCCACCGGACCATTCTGGGATACAGTCGTCATCTGTACCCTTACCGGCATCACCCTTACGACCGCCGTCATGGCTACCCCGAGTCTGGCTGCAACCAACGGCGATGTGCTCACGTACCATTCATTCGGCACCATAGGTTCATTGGGAAGCATCCTGCTCACCATCAGTCTGGTGACCTTCGTTGTCTCCACGCTGCTGGGCTGGTCCTACTTCGGCGAAAAAGCCCTGGAATACCTGGGGGGGCGGCGTCTGATAACGCCGTACCGGGTACTGTGGGTTATTGCCGTGTTCGTGGGCAGCATCATCCCCAAGAGCTCTATCGTATGGAATTTCGCCGACTGTGCCAATGCACTCATGGCTCTCCCCAACCTCATCTGCATGATTGCGCTCACCCCGGTTCTCATCCAGCAAACCCGCTATTACCTCTGGGAAAAGCATCTGGATGAAGATGACCCCACCATCACCCCCTCTGAGGAATAGGAATAAAATTATTTTTTTTGAACGAGTTTATCACCTCTCGTGTCTACCCCCTTATCAATCCCTCGGGGCAAGGTGAAGGAGAGAGCACCTCTGCCCTACACCAAAGAGAGGATTGAGTTTCATAGGTAGTAAGTTGGAGAAAGCCCCGCAGCAATGCGGGGCTTTCTTTATGGCTGATGGAGAAGGACTTGCCACTCATCCACATTATTGTGTTTCACACTTTTTCATCCCATTTCAGCCTCCCCAAAAGACAAAAAGTTACAAATTAAGTTACAATCCTCGCCGGATGCGGAAAGGAGTGATCGCTTGTCAGGGATTGCCGGGGGCAGATGCGGCCGGATAGCCGATTTTGTTCATGATTTCCTGCAAGTCCTTTATCAAATGGCGGACAAACACCTTTTCACCGGCGCGGTTGATGTGAACGGAGTCTTCGAAGTATTCCCGGCGATGGCTGAAGATGGGGCCGTAATCCAGAAAATCGATACCGGGATGATTATCTGCCATCGTGCGGAAATAATTCATCATGAACTCATGCGCCTCCGGGTTAGACTTCTGGTACGCCTGAATCGTCCCCGGATAGACAAGAACCACATGGCAGCCATTCTCCAGCAGCAAATCCACGGTTTCATGAAATATCCTCACCGTTTTCTCCGGCATATATACATCCCACGGATGCGGTTTATTCCATTTTTCCTCACTGATAACACCATCTGACAGACTATCCCAGTAATTTAGCCAGCCACGCGCAGAACGATACATCATGAAATCAGGGAAACGTGAACTGCGAATGTATTTGTGGATAGGGTAGTCGTGCCACTTGACCGCCTCTCGGCGGACGAGTTCATCCATAGCCGGGTCGTCCATGAAAGGATAAAACAGCTTATAGGAGTTGTAACTCAATTGACCGTCATAAAACATCCTGGGATCGACGCCGTACAGTACGATGGGAACCGAGTGATCCTGCTGCGTATTCAGAAACTGGCGCACCATGGCATAGCGGTCAGGCACCATCACCGCCTCACGACAGTATTTGGACACCTTGAGCCCCAATCCCTCCTCCAGCATTCGCTTATTGCACGTCTTCATCATATGGGAGTGCCCCACGATGAGAATATCGGCCTCCTGATCAAGTCCGTAGTAATGCTCCAGCCCTTTCTGAAAAAAAGCGGCAACAGCCCAATCCAGAGCCACCAGTATGGCCAGGAACGTCATCAGCTGTAATATCCTTCGTTTCATGCTCTCAGAACTGGAAGTAGACGAATTTTTCGGAGTTGACGGCAAACAAAGCCGTCATCACTATCAATGAGGAAAAGCCTACGGCTCTCCACAACCAATGCTTCGGCATTCTCCCGGTATACAGACACCACTCTGTCACCAGGAAAACCAGGAATACGCAACCCATAATCAAGGTACTCGCAGACAGCCCGATGATGGAAGAAAGCGGGAGCCACGATGTGGTGAACATCCGGGCTATCAGTTGACACGCAGTCGCCGCATCCGGTATACGGAAGAACACCCACGCCAGAGTCACCCCGATAAAGACCAGCACACGATATATTCCCCACTTATCCCGAATCCCGGTAAAGTACTCCACCAGGTACATCGCTCCGTGAATAGCCCCCCAGATGACAAAGGACCAGGTAGCGCCATGCCAGATGCCACTCAACAGGAATACCAATGCGATGTTAGCAACCCAGCGGATTCGAGATACTCTGTTCCCTCCCAGCGAGATATAAACATATTCCGTAAACCAGCCGGTGAGCGAAATATGCCACCGCCGCCAGAACTCTTTCACGGAGGTAGCAAAATAGGGATAATTGAAGTTGTCCATCAGGCGTATACCCAGCATCCGTCCACACCCTATCGCCATGGAGGCATACCCGCTGAAATCGCAATATATCTGGAAGCTGTACAGAACAGCAGCCAGTGCCAATGCCCCTCCGGATGCCGCAGTTCCCTGGGCGTACACCGCATCCACCCACTCTGCCAGTCGATCCGCCACCACGATTTTCTTGAACAGCCCCCAGCAAAAATGCTGAGCCCCGACGATGGCGTTATCCCAACCCATATCAAACTTATCACGCAATTGCAGCACAAGACGCCGAGCCCGTTCTATCGGGCCGGAAAGCAGAGTCGGGAAAAAAGCGGTGAACAAGGCCACGTCCAGCAGAGAAAATCGCTCCGAAATCTTTCCTCGATACATATCGAGCGTATAGGTCAATGCCTGGAAGGAGAAGAAAGACAGTCCCACCGGCAGCCACAGGCTATCCGTGTAAGCCGGCGCATATTTCAGTACGACGAGAGGAAGAAGTGTCCCCACCACGACGCATCCGACAATCACCTTCCTCTGCCGCAAGCTGCGGTGCTCTGCCTCCAGCAGACGACCGCCGACGAAGTTGACCAGAGTCACATACAACAACAGGAGGGGGTAATACACATGCAGATTTCCATAGAAAGCATACGATGCCAGCAGCAGCACTACATTGCGTACTATGTTCATCCGGAAGTGATTGAGAACAAAGGTCACTGCTGCTATCAGCAGAAAGAATACGACAAACTCCGGAGTGTTGAACAGCATGCGATATTTTCTTCTCTATAAGGGAAACCGACGATAGTATATGTTATCATTCTCGCCTTTGCAAGTATTTGCTTCGCTATCACAAAAAAAACAGTTGCGTAACCGGGTAGTGTGAGCGTAGAATATGCGCATGAAGATTCTGGTATTCGGGGGAAGCGGGCGGAGCGGACAGGTCATGTGTCGATTCGTCAGGCAGACCGGGGCAGAGCTTCTGGCTCCGCTGCATGGGGAGTGTCCGTTGGAGAATACGAGGGCAGTTTCTGATATGGTGCTGAGCAGCGGAGCGAATCTGGTGGTAAACTGTGCCGCCGTCAGCGGGCTGGAAGCATGCGGGGATGACCCGCTGCGTGCCCACCTCATCAACGCCGTTGCCCCGGCTGCCATGGCGCTGCTCTGTCGCCACACAGGCGCCCGTTTTGTGCATCTCTCCACAGACTATGTGTTGGATGGTCGCCGTGCAGGACTGAAGGATGAGAGCACCAGATGCCGCCCCGGTTGCACGTATGCCGAGAGCAAGCGCGAAGGAGAAATGCAGGTAATGGAGGCTTTCGAAGAAAGCATCATTGCCCGCGTTTCGTGGATCTGCGGGAATCCGGACAAACCCGGTTTCCCGGAAAGCACCGTGACAAAAGCGCTGGCAGGTCAACCCTTATCTGCCATAGCAGACAAAACCTCACTCCCCACAGATGCAGAGGATATCGCCCGTGCCGTACTGATGCTGGCAGCAGATAGCAGCGCCGGCGGCATCTACCACCTCTGCGCTCAGGGGGAACCCATGAGCTGGTGGGATTGCGCCACCATAGCGACAGACGAAGCAGTACACCTGGGGGCGCTCTCGGCTCCGCCGGAGATTGCCCGGCAAAAGTTGGATGAAGTGCCCTTCTTCCGCGAACCCCGCCCTCGCCACACCGCCATGAGCTGCAAGCGGCTGGCGCAGCATGGCATCACCATGCCTACTGCGGAGGAAAGCATTCGCCGCGCCGTGCGCCGTCTGCTCCGGGAGCGAGGCTGACTTCCTCTCGCAGATGAGGAAATGCCTGCGGCCAAGCCGCAGGCGCAGGCATCATTTTGAAACAGGGTTCTTCTTCACCCATTCATCAATGGCATCCAGGACACATCCACTTTCCATCAGAAAAGCATTGGAAAACCACTCCAATTCCTCGTCCAGAGACGCTATTCCATAATTCTCCGGGCATCCATAATTACCATCGATATATCTGCTGTCAGACTTATAGGTCATGTATGCACCTTTGATACGCAGGGGATCCATCAGCAGCTTCTTCAGCTCTGTCTTATTGGCACCTTCTTCCACCACCCATACGAACTGAACATCGCCTCTCTTCTGTAGCGGCCGCAGGTGCTTCGAGATGCGAGCCAGTTCCTTCTTCACCTTATCTTTATCCTCCTTATCCAATGATTTATGCGCAGTAATAGACTCTTTGGAAATCAAAAACAGCACATACAGCTTGGCATCCGACCGCAGCTTGCCGGAGGTCAGACTAAGCCCGGGCTGATTCTCTAACGAGGGTTTAGAGCGCTTGTACATGTCGAGAACCTTCTCAACATCCTTGTGGAGATCACCTCTCGTCACCACCTTCAGCGTCCGCTTTTGGGGGTTGTAGGAGGCCGAGCATCCCTTGGGAAAGATCACACCTAAGCCACGAAGCGCCTGCATCACATGCTCGGATGACGTAAGGTCAACATCTTTTGAGAAGAACCCGGCATCCACTCCCTTGTATACCTTTTCCACGATGCGGGTTTCCTCAGCCTGCCGGGGAGACAGGGGTACGTTTACGCCACCCGTAGTTCCATCCGGGAATTCCACCGTCTCACTCTCATAATGAACGGCGTATGATTTGCCGGTGAGTACCCGTTCAGCACACACGGTATTAAGGGCAAGCTCCTCAGCCTTCACTCTCGCACTGTTCAGCGCATTGATTTTGTCTCGTGCTGCAGCCTTATCCGGAGCTTCCGGATACTCCTTCAGCGCCTTGATATACGACAGCGCCGCCTCTCTCGCCCGTACAATCTGCGCCTTCACCGCGGCATCTCCCTGCGGTGAGCCAAGCAGCATCTTCCCCACCCGGGCATCTTGCCAATATCTCGAATACACGGTATTCTTACTGCGAGCCTGCTCCAATGCGGCTCCCAACCTCGCCATCTCATCCCGGGTACGAGCCCGCTCCACTTCCCGTTGTTCGGCATCTCGCGCTCCCTGAGCATCCTGCTCCATTTGAGCGAGCATATCCTCACACTTCCGGTAGGCAGTCTCAGCGGCTTGCAGCTCTTTTTCTGCCGTAGCCACTGCTTCTGCAAGCATTTTCTCGTCAGCCTCCACATCGCGACGGAACAGCTCCAGCAGTTCGGCATTAGCAGAAGCGAGCTTCACCCGTGCGCGGAGCTCCTCAGTCTCTTTCGCATGGGCAAACACATTTGCTCCACCCAGAATCAGATCCCCGGCCAAAGCCACATCTGCCGTCGTCTTTCCACCCAACGCTTCCAGCAGCTTGCTATCAAATTGCGCAGGCTCAATCCCCCGAGACTGAAGCCGCTGTATCGCCGCTTCCCTCATTCCATCATTAATATCGCCCCCCGGCAAAGCTTTCTTACCCGGTTCAGATGTATCAGCAGCACCGGCAAAAGGAAGCCCCATCAGCACACCGACCAGAAACGAGAGAGCGACAATTGTTCTTCTTATCATACGATGAAAGCATATCACATTTGAAATGTGCCAGCAAGGGAAAAGTTGGTGAATCAATAGGTGAATCAATAGGGTATTGTTACTCGGAGCGGCAATCGGGGAGAAAAGATTGTTTTGCCCTTACCGATTCATGTGCAGTAACGCATATATGCATCGCATTTCAAATGCGATACACACATCATCGATTGATAATCGACAATATTGGTTTGGCAAAAAAAAAGCCGCGTCCTTCATCATTCAGCATGCGAGCAGAGCGAGCAGAATCCTGTACCTTGTCCATCGTCCTTTTGACCTTGTACTTCCCGACAACTTCCCATTTGAAGCTTAGCCTGAGCAGCCATTAAAAACTGCCGTGGCAATCAAAACGGCGCATCCACCCAAACTCTGAGCAGATGCGCCGATGCATGAAAGAGGAATGCTTACTTACGCAGATTCCTCGATTTCCCCGCGGCATCCTTGAACAGCGGAATGAGCGATACTCCCCATGACTGGTGCTCACCCACATATGGCTGCTCGATGATGATGGTATTGGCGCCCTTCTGCAGCGGGAGCATCGTGGGCTCCTGCACCCACCAGATTTCCTCTTTATCCAGCGGTTCCTCGAAGTTCCACTTATTGCCCTTGAGCGCCTTCTGCCCGGCCAGTCTGTATTGGCGCGGATTTTTCACTTCCTGACCGTTGACCCAGATACGGGTACCGGCCTGCGACCATTCACCGGCGCGCGGCACGCCGGTCCAGCGGCGATTGGAACGCGCCGGCGCATCAAATCCTATCATAAAGGGTTTATCCCCTGCACTGCGTGAGCTGATAGTGGTAACCGCCCACACCGTATTGCCCGGTTTTGTGCCCATGAACATCCCCAGGTAGCCGGTATCCGGGCGAGTACGGAAGTACAGGTTGGCACAATAGGCCTTACGGGTCTTCAGTTGCTCCCATTCACCACGGAGCACCTTCTGCCGCGTCTGCTCTGCCTGTGCTGTGGGCACTGGCGACACGACCGTCCATTCTATCCTGCTCTCCGGCCAGAAGGGGAACGGCTCATCCTTGAAGATACTCTTGCGCAGCGCATTCATGCGATGTTCGAAATTACTGTATGCCTTGTGCGCCTCAGTATCCGGCCCGGGCATATCCAGCGGGAGAGCATCACCATCAGACCCGCCTCCGACCCAGGCACGCTCAGCCATGGCGCACATACCCGGCCACATCGAGCACATCCCGGGGATATTGTCCTTGTCGTCTACCTTGCCGTCCGGCCAGATACACATGATACTCCCCAGCTTCAGCGCATCGCCCTTCGCGGAACCGCAGGGACGCATGAAGAAATAACGCCGCACCAGCATGGCAGGATCCAGCAGGTTCGTATAGCCCATGGTAGAATCAAAAGCCTTGCGCACGATTCGTTCCGGGATGATGGATTTGGCCACCATATCAGCCCCCTCACCCCAGCGCTGTTCGATAGAACTGTCGCCCACAGGCAAATCGCGACTACTGGCCCACTGCATGGGCGTGCGACCATGCGATTGGAGCTTTCGGGTCACGAAATCCACAAACTGCGGAGCATTGGGAATCCGGACCTCATCTGCCCCGAAATGAATAATCGGACACATCTCGGCAGGTATCTCACGGCAGAACTCATCCAGCAGCTCGCCCACAATTTTCATCCCCTTCTCCGAATGCATTTTGAAACCGAAAGCCCGGTCAAAATACGCACTGTGTCCGGGCATATCCAGCTCAGGAATCACCCGGATATTACGCTCGGCTGCGTATCGGCACACCTCCCGAATCTGCTCGTAGGTATAGGTATCGTTCTTGTCACGTGTACGATGGCGGGGGTCATTCAACTCCGGGTAGGCCTTACACTGGATATGCCAGGCCGGATAATCCGTGAGGTGCCAGTGGAAAAGATTCACCTTGAGTCGTGAGGCCAGGTCCAGCTCCTTCTTGAGCCTCTCTACGCTGCGGAAATTGCGTCCACAGTCCTGCATATAGCCGCGGCAGGCAAAAGCCGGCCAGTCCGTTATCTCGCCACAGGGCAGAGATTTTCCCGAGGCCTGCAGCTGGCGAAGCGTCTGAATACCGTTAAACAAGCCGGCTTCCGTTGCAGCAGTCAGCGATGGCTCATCCCCCAGTATCAGCTTGTATCCTTCGGGGCGAGCCGCCTCCGGCAGCGCATCAGCATCCAGCACCAGTCGCAACACCATGCTCACCCCACCCTCTCGGCGGCATTCTTTCTGAAACGCCTCCCAAGCCGTTCTGACCATGGGCAACCCGGAGACATCCATGCCCTCCAATTGCCAGGAAGAGACAGCCGGCAACACTTGCTTACCTGACCACCTCACCTCACGAGGAAAAGGAATCAACGCTTTGTCGGCACTTTTCAGGTCAATGGGCGACACCCATCCGGTGGCCTCTGCCGGGGCAATAACACCTCCCGCCCCCACCATCAGAGCGACGATAAAACCTTTCAACCATTTGTAATTCATATCTTTATACTATCAATAAATTAATACGAAAAAAATCAGACTGTTCATATGTAAGCAGATTTTACCACCGATGACAAGAACAAAAACAACCTCAGAAATCCCCCTCCGAATCCCGCCTCGGCAGCTATGTGACGTTTTTCTCACCTGCGCAGGAATGAATTTCAGTTGAAAAATGAAAAGAATTACGTTACATTAAACGTAGATAAAGAAGATATGTATCCACGTTGTTCCTTAATCACGTTTTTTCTGATGGCCGGGGTTGCGGCAGCGCAGATGCCCGGAGGGGCGGCCTCCCATGTGCAGGTGGAGAAGGCCGTACGAGGTAAAGACCGCATCGTCCGCAAGAGTATTGCCCATGCAGAGCCTATCAGCACGGTGAACATCTCGGCTGCGGTATCCGGCTTCCTGCATGAGGTTCGTTTCAAGGAGGGCAGCATCGTCAAGGCCGGAGATGTGCTCATGGTCATTGACCCTATCCGCTACCAGGCCGCCGAGCAGAAAGCCCGCGCGGCAGTAGCGCAGCTGGAAGCGCAAATTCTCTATGCGGAGAACCGCTATGCCCGACTTTCGCGCCTGGCAGAACAGCAAGCAGCCTCCCAGGAGGATATGGAAAGTGCCCTGGCCACGCTGGAGGAGCTGAAAGCCAAACGCTCCGCAGCCCAGGCCAATCTGGTGAAGGCTCAGAAAGATTTGTCCGACTGCACCATCAAGGCTGAAATTACCGGGCGCATCGGTCGCCTGAATTTCTCACAGGGGAACTACGTGAACGTGGGTGAAAAACTGGCCACCATCACCCAGATTGACCCCATCTACATGCGATTCCCGCTCAGCCAGACGGATGTGAACAGCATTTTCGGAGGTCCCGGGAAAATTGCCGATGTATCGAAGGTGAACATCATCACCGCCAATGGCGTGCGCTACCCCTCCGTGGGCAAGGTGGATATCGTGGACAACCAGCTGACCGGCGATACAGACAGCTACACGCTCTGGGCCAGATTTGATAACCCTGACCATGTGTTGACGCCTCGTGGTATCGCCGCACTCCACATTGCGCTCGCTGATACGGAGGAAGTGACCATGGTGCCGCTCACTGCCGTACAGCACGACGCTGACGGCGCGTTTGTCCACGTGGTGGATGGCAAGAACGTGGTCTCCCGCCGCAATGTGGTGGCAGGCCCCATTCAGGGGCGTCTGCAATCTATCTACGAAGGGCTGGAAGCCGGCGAAACCGTCATCATCGATGGGGCGCACAAAACGCGTGTCGGCGGTACGGTTATCCCGGTGGAAACCGTGAAGCCGGAGGAGGAAGCCCCGCAGCCCGAGACTCCGGAATCCGAACCGCTGGTCATAGTCAAAACCGACACGGTGAGCGAGATAGAAGACCCCACGGTCATCACCTGTCAGGGAGCCCGCATAGAAGCAATCAACACCGTGGAGCTGCGCCCGCTGGTGCAGGGTCTGCTGGCAGAGCCCCAGTTCAAAGAGGGTGATATGGTGAAGAAGGGAGACGTACTCTTCCGCATCGACCCCGTCCGGTATCAGGCGGTGGTAGATGCCCGCAAATCCGAAATTGCGCAGCTCGATGTCCGCATTCAGGATGCGCTGGTGAAGCTCAACCGCCAGAAATACCTGCTGGACAGAAATGCCACCAGCAAGGATGAAGTGGAGAGTGCTCAGGCTACCTTTGATGATTTACAGGCGGCGCGTCTGGCTGCCGTGGCGGACTTTACCATCGCGCTGGATGACCTTTCACGCTGCACGATCCATGCCGGCATGGATGCCCGCATCGGTCGCGTGAACTTCTCCGGCGGTAACTATATCACTGATACCAAGTCCCCGCTGGCTTCTCTGGTGCAAATCAGCCCCATCTATGTGCGCTTCTCCATGAGTGAGAACCGCATTCTCTCCGCCTTCGGCAACGTGGAGAAACTGATGAAAGAAGCGGAAATTTCGCTGGTAACCGCCTCCGGCAACGTGTACGGAGAAAAGGGGCACGTCTGCTTCTGTGATAATATCATCCGCACCGCCACCGATACCCAGAACATCTGGGCGTTCTTTGACAACAAGGACGGTCGGCTGAGCCCGGGCGGCGTGGTCACCATCCGCGTGAAACGCAAGCCGGAGTTCAAAGTACCCGCCGTTCCGGCAGAGGCTGTGCTGGTGGATACCGCCGGGCACTACGTATTTGTGGAGGCGGACGGGCATGCCCGCCGCCGACAGGTCATCTGCGGCGGCACGACAGAGGATGGCCGCACCGCCATTCACTACGGTCTGACTTCCGGTGAGAAAGTCATCATCAACAACCTGGCCTCTCTGAGCGAGGGAACTCCTGTCCAACCCGAATAACCTTTCACGACGACTATGTTTTCCGAATTTTTCATTCACCGTCCCAAGTTTGCCTTTGTTGTCTCCATCGTGATGATGCTGGCGGGTCTTATCTGCCTGTCGCTCATGCCGGTGTCGGAATACCCGGAGGTATCGCCGCCCACGATTTCGGTGCGCATGACCTATGCCGGAGCCAGTGCGGAAGAATTGGCGCAGGTGGTGGCCGCCCCCGTGGAGGAACAGCTCATCGGTATGGATGACCTGGAGTATTTCTACTCCTCCTGTGCCAACAACGGCTCCTACTCGCTCACCCTCATTTTCGCCTCCGGCACCAATGATGACATGGCCATGGTGAACGTGTCCAACGCCATCAAGGCCGTGGAATCCAAGCTGCCGGCGGAAATCAAGCAGACCGGTTACAACGTCCGCAAGCGCTCGGGCGATATGCTCTGCTTCCTTAACTTCAGCTGCGATGAGAACAAGATGAGCATCCTGGAGCTCTCCAACTGGGTACGCATGAACGTGAAAGACCGTGTGTGCCAGGTGGACGGTATCTCCAGCGCGGATATCATCCCCAGCCGCAACTACGCCATGCGCGTGTGGATGAATACCACCCGCATGAGTGCCCTCAATATCACCCCTGCCGACATCAAATCCGCCATCAATGAGCAGAACATCCAGGCTGCGGCCGGTTCCGTAGGCTCGGAGGACGAGGAGTCCTACGCCACGTTCAAGGTGACGGCCACCGGGCGACTCAAGACCGTGGAGGAGTTCGGCAATATCATCGTCAAGCGTGGTCTGGACGGTCATGTGACCATGCTCAAGGATGTCGCCACCATCGAGTTGGGTGCGGAGCGGAACTCCGGTTACAGCCGCGTGAACGGCAAGGATTCCGTGGGTATGATTGTGTTCCGCAACAACGATGCGAACGCCGTTGCCACCGTGGGCGCGCTCCAGGACTGCATGAAGGAGATTGAGAAGAACTTCCCGGACGGCATGGACTGGCGCATGGGCTATGACCCGACCCAGGCCATTTCCGCCACCATGGAGGAAATCGGTATCACGCTCGCGTTGGCTCTCTTCCTGGTGATTCTGGTGACCTACCTCTTCCTGCAGGATTGGCGCGCCACGCTCATTCCCTCTCTGGCCATTCCGGTCTCGCTGCTGGGTGCATTCATGATTATGTACCCGCTGGGCTATACCATCAACGTGCTGACCATGTTCGGCCTCATTCTGGTGATTGGTTCACTGGTGGATGATGCCATCGTGGTGGTGGAGAACGTGATGCGTATCATTCAGGAGGAGAAGCTCAGCCCGAAGGAAGCCACCATCAAGAGCATGAAGCAGATTACCGGTGCGGTGATTGCCACCACTCTGGTGACGCTGGCCGTGTATGTGCCCATCGCCTTCTACGGTGGTATGGTGGGTGTGATTTACACGCAGTTCTCCGTGACCATGTGTGTGGCACTCTGCATCTCTACACTGAACGCCCTCACGCTGTCCCCGGCACTCTGTGCGCTCATCCTGCGTCCGGCAGGAGCAAAGCAGAGCCGCCTGAGCGTTTTGTTTGTGCCCTTTAACTGGTTCCTGGAGAAGTCCCGCGCCATCTACCTGAAGGGGGCTTCCGTGCTGGTGAACAATGCCTGGCTTACCGTGCTGATGATACTGCTGATTATCGGGGGTAACTATGTGTACTTCACCGGGGCTCCGGCATGGTGGAATGAAATCTTCCGCCCGACACCGGCTGCCCCCTCCGACCCGGCCGCCGCCATGGCTGCCAGGATGAAAGCCGCGCAGAAACAGCAGGACAAGGGGCTGGATTTCCTTTCCCTCATCTCTCCGAAGATGATTAACGGCTCCTTCATCCCCACAGAGGATAAGGGCGCGCTCTTTGTCATGGTGAACATGGAGGGTACCGCCACCGCCAAGCAGCGCACGGATAAGGTGATGCGCCAGATTGAGGAGCGCGTGCTGAAGATTCCCGGTATCGACATGATTACCACCCAGAGCGGCTACAGCTTTGCCTCTGGTTCCGGTGAGAGCAACGGCATGATGATTGTGCTGCTCAAGCCATGGGAAGAACGCACCACGCCGGAGCTGAGCAACACCGCCATTGCCGCCGCCATCAACAAAGCCTGTGCGGATATCCCCCAGGCCTCTATCATGGCCGTGACCCCGCCCGCTATTCAGGGCCTGGGTATCACCGGCGGTATATCTCTGGTGCTGACGGTTTCCGGCGATGATGCCACGCCGCTGTTGCTGGGCAACATGGTCAAGGAGATGCAGTCCCGCCTGCAGGCTCGCACAGACCTCGTTTCCATGGTGCGCAGTGAGTACAACGCGGAAAACCCCCAGATTTTCCTGGAGGTGAACCGCCAGAAAGCCCAGTCGCTCAACGTCCCGGTCAATACCATCTTCAGCACCCTGCAGAGCGTGATGGCCTCATCCTACGTGAATGACTTCACTCTGAACGGCTTCAACTTCAAGGTGATGATTCAGGGTAACACCCGCGACCGCCGCACGGCAGATGATATCCTCAACCAGATGGTGCGTAACACCAAGGGAGAAATGGTGCCGCTCTCTGCCCTCTGCACGCTCTCCTACCGCATGGGCCCGGCGTACTACGAGCGCTTCAACCAGTACATGAGCGCCAACGTCACCGTGCAGAGTAAGGAGGGTGTCGGCTCCGGTCAGGTCATGAAGTTCATTGAGGACACCATTGCTGAGATTAACAAAGAAGAACGCGCTGCCGGGCGTGACCTCATCTGGGGCGCGGAGTGGAAAGACCTCTCCTACCAGGAGCGACAGAATGAGGGTAAACTCGCCCCGCTCATCGCCATGGCTGTCATCTTCGCCTACCTCTTCCTGGTAGCGCAGTATGAAAGCTGGACCACGCCGGTGCCGGTGATGCTCTCCGTGACCGTGGCCACCATGGGCGCACTCATGGGTGCTCAGCTCTTCGGGCTGTCCATGTCCATCTATGTGCAGCTGGGTATCCTGATGCTCATCGGTCTGGCGGCCAAGAACGCCATCCTCATGGTGGAGTTCAGCAAGGAAGACCATGAGAACGGAACCCGCATCCAGACGGCTGCCATCAATGGTGCCCGCCAGCGTTTCCGCGCCGTGCTCATGACGGCGATTTCTTTCCTCTTCGGTGTATTCCCGATGGTGGTGGCCACCGGCTCCGGTGCCGCCAGCCGTGTGGAAATCGGCGTGACGACTTTCTTTGGCATGCTGTTGGCCACCGTGTTCGGTATCTTCATGGTGCCGCCGCTCTACTCCATCTTTGCCCGCATGCGCGACTGGACTGCCGCCCGCCTGCGTCTGCGCCGCATCAATACGATTGCCCGCAACAAATAAGGATAACAACACCGCTTCTCTTTCTCCCCGCGCTCCCCGGAATTATCGGGTTGCGCGGGTCTTTGTTGTCGCGCCATGCCGGAGTAGGAAGATATCAGCATTAACAATGCTGTAGCAAGCCTAAAAGTTGGAAATTACTGAAAATAATGAGCTTTTATTCTGCAAGGAAGTCAGGAAGCAAGCGTTATCCCGTCACCGTTGGGAATCTAAGGCTTTGATTTCTCAAAAATATGTGCAACTACAGCATTGTTAATGATGTATACTGCGCTCGGCGACCAATTGGCACCACGCAAAACGAACAACTTTAAACCATGAAATTACATTTACCAAAACTACTCAGTATAGCAGTCATGTCCGCCCTCGCCCTGCCGACCATGGGCGCGGCGTTTACATCGGCCGATATTGTTACTCCGATTGAAGGCGGGGATTCTTATCTTGATGTCGGCACAAACAGGAATGATATAACTCATACTTGGTCCGGAGACTTAGTCATCGGCGACACAGACGAATCCACGGGCGATGTAACTAATGTAGGTGCTTTCGATGATAGCTGGGACTGGGTAACACCTGATGGGACGGGGGCGCTTTACACCTGTAATCTGAAAGTTGAGGGTAACGTCACAGTACAGGGTAATGGTAAGGTTGTTTTGGGTGGCGCGTTTAGTACTACTCATTACAAAGGGCTTGAAGCTACAGACCGTATTACCGTCAACGGCGGCAGTCTCACGGCAACAAAAATCATAGCCAATGATCTGGTCGTTAACGGAGGCACTGTATCAACCCACACAGACGGATGTAACAACGGTACTTTCAGCATCAACATTGCCAGCACACTCTTGCAGTCATATATCAAAAACAGTTTGACTATCAATAGTGGAGAGCTCTCCTTTGGCTATGCCGGAGATGATATAAAGGGCATTGGAGACAATTCTGACCGCATGACTACTTTCGGTGACATGAATACTGATCCTGTCACCATAAGGCAGACAGGCGGTACCATGAGTGTTTATGGTGATATGGGTCTGAAAGACGGTGCTGCCATTACCCAAGAAGGAGGGACAATGGTTCTCAGAGATACGGTATGGATGGATTTCTCCGGCACTACAACCTTTAACCAAAGCGCAGATAAAGCCACACTGGTTATCGGCAGACTGGAAAGTGCCAAAATAAATAACATACATAACATCGAGTTCAATCAAAGCGGTGACGGGTTGATTCACCTTGCCTATGGCAGCAATTTTGCAAAGGAAAGCACCGTTTCATTGAATCAAACGGGTAACGGTGTCATCAACATCGGCGGTGGTCATGATACCGCATTAACCGGAGCATTGCCCACGAATTATGCCTTAGACCAGACAACGTTCGAAAGCAATAACACCACCTATAATATCGACCAGTCCGGTGCCGGTACCGTTAACGTCAATGGCGCGCTGACTGCCGACACCGTGAAGGTCAGCGGCGAGAGCAAGCTCAACCTCAATGAGGATGTGTCGGTCAATACCCTCACCCAGAGCGAAAAGGCTGAGATTACCGTGGCAAAAGACAAGACGCTGGCAGTGAATGGCCTGACCATCTCGGGCGGCGTGTTTGCCAACAACGGCACCATTAACGGCGTGGTTTCCCTTGCTCAGAGCGCCGAGGGGGAAAGCATCAACATCACCGATGGTGAGCTGGTCAACAGCGGTACTATCAACGCTTCCGTCAACATGACCGGCGGCACGCTGGTGTCAGAAGCAGGCAGCGAAATTGCCGGAATCAGCGCCACGGGCGGTGATATTCTGGTGGGTGGTGATTTCACTATGACCGGTGATATGATGCTGGACGGCGATGCTGAACTGATTTTCGCCGATGCAGATTACACGATTGCTTTGGGAGAATATGATGTGGAGTTCTCCGGCAACAGCAGCATTGCGCTGACTCTGGGCGATGCTGATATCTCCGAGGTGGTGCTCTTCACCGGTGCGCGGAAAGACACCTACACCGGCTTTGAGGTCACCCTGTTGGATGCAGAGGGCAACAGCACCGGCACTGCCGTGATGCAGTACAACGCCAATGGCGATGTCACGCTGGGCACAGCCGCTGTTCCGGAGCCGACTACTGCGACGCTGAGCCTGCTGGCTCTGGCTGCGCTGGCTGCCCGTCGCCGCCGTCGCTGAAAACTAAAACTTCTACTATTGCCAAAAAGCCGTTGTCCGATTATGGACAGCGGCTTTTTTAGAAAAATTACGATTTTAGAATGACGAATGACGAAGTACGAATGAAAAGTTCGCTGCGCTGCGCGCAGATGGTTTCAACTAACGCTAAGCGTTCTTCATCGTTCATCATGCGAGCAGAGCGAGCGGAATGTTGAGCCCGTATGGGCGGCATAATCGTAGCGA
>JAFQSQ010000029.1 GCA_017409465.1 Akkermansia sp.
CTCAAGGATGAGCTGGAGCTGCAGGGATATTCAGAAGTGAAGAAAATAGTAGTGTATGGAGAATCCTGTCGCATGGGTGACGACCGCCTGCGTGAGCAAGGAGTGGTATTCAAGCAAATCCCCTATGATGTAAAGGCCCGCTGATATGGAACTGAAAAAATATCAACAGAAAACGCTTGCGATACTCAAGGAGTATCTGAATGAAGCCCGCATTCTTGGAGCCAAGGAAGCTTACGAAAAAGTAACGGAGCCGTTCGATATCAGAACCCGCTTGGGAGCTCTCCGTGGTTATAAGGAACTGAGCGACCTCCCCAATACGCCGCGAGTCTGCCTCAAGGTTCCAACCGGCGGCGGTAAGACAATACTGGGGGCCTATTCTCTCCGCATCATAGCAGACTCCTGGAGTGATTGCGAAAATCCGGTAGTGCTCTGGTTCTGCCCAAGTGATACCATCCGTAAGCAAACCGCTGAAGCTCTCAAAAATCCGCGCCACGCCTACCGCAAAGTGATAGATGAACAGTTCGGTGGCCGGGTACGCGTTTTTGACCTGGATGAGAAGTTCGATATTCGCCCGGCAGATCTGTCTCAAAATCTCTGCATCATTGTGAGCACCATGCAGAGCTTCCGGCAAAGCAATACGGACAAGTACAACGTATACAAGCACAACGAAAATCTGGAGCCGCATTTCAGCACCATCCGCAAGGAGAATGGGATGGAACTGCACGAAGATGGGACGCTCAAATTCTCATTTGCGAACCTGCTGCGCCACTATCGCCCCGTCATTATCGTGGACGAGGCTCACAAGGCGGTGACAGACCTCTCGAAAGAGATGCACTCGCGCCTCAATCCCAGCATCATTCTGGAGCTCACGGCCACACCGTACACCAAGAACAATACGCTGTACAATGTGACCGCGCTTGAATTGAAAGACGAGGAAATGATTAAGATTCCTATCGTGCTGGATGCGTGCGGCGACTGGGAGAAAGCCATTCAGCTGACCATACATCAGCAGAAATTCCTCGAAGTACAGGCAGAGCGAGAGCGGGAATACTTGCGACCCATTGCGCTGATTCAGGCTCAGAGCAAGCAGAAGGGAGTCGAAACCCGACTTATCCCCGAGCTGATACGAGAGCACCTGATGACTGTGCACAACATTCCGGAAGGGCAGATAGCTATCGTTACCGGTGAGCAAAAAGAGTTGGATAATATCGACCTGTTCCGGCCTTCTTGCCAGATTCGCTTTGTCATTACCATTGAAGCCCTCAAGGAGGGGTGGGATTGTCCCTTTGCATACATTCTTTGTTCCGTTTCCAACATTAAGAGTAATACTGCTATCCAGCAGCTTCTCGGTCGCGTAATGCGTATGCCTTACGCCCGTAAGCGAACACTCTCCAAGCTGAACAAGTCCTATGCCTTCGTCATGTCTCCGTCTTTCAGTGAGGCCGCGCAAGACATCATATCTTGTCTCAATGAAAACGGTTTTGACGAACAAGTGGCCGCTGACTGTGTGGAACAGGTGGCCCGAGAAGACTTGCTCAAGGAACTTGGCTACTATAGCTCCGGAATATCCCTTACTCTGGCAGAGGCCGAACAGGTGGAGGAGACGGAACATGTCAAATTGGAGGATGACGGCAAGGGCGGCAAGACTATCTTCCTGACCATAGAAGCCACAGAATCTGAGGTCAACAAGGTGGCAGAGCGTTTACCGGAGCAAAAGCGAAAACAAGCCAAGGAGGTAGCGGACACGCTCCGCAGGAATCGCGAGGCCTACATCCAAAACTTGAAACCGGCTCCGAAAAGCCCGGCGGAATTAGGCGAGAAGCTGATAGTGCCTCGCCTGATGACTGAGCTGCAGGGAGAACTTGTCCCGGCTGAACTGGACTACATGGTAGAAGTGTTCCCGTGGGATATTAACGATTTTGCAGAAGTTGACATCCCCCCGCAAAGCATTGCACCGGATTCCAACGGTACTGTGGTTGAGATTGATATCGTGGGCGACCCCATCAATCGCCAAAAACTCGTCTATTCCAACAATCAGGACCAGCAGATGATACTGAATCTGGAAAGCGTGCAGCCGGAAGGATGGACAGAGGCAACTCTGGTCAACTGGCTGGATAGAAAGGTGCGCCAGAACGACATCAATCAAGCTCAGATGCTCAAATGGTTGTCGGCGGTCGTGCATAGGTTGGTAGTCAACTACGGGCTGAGTATTGCAAGACTCATGATGGCGAAGTATTCCCTCGCCAATCGCCTGAACTTCGAAATCAGCCGGGCGCGTCAGAAGATGAAGAAGACGGCGTACCAGTTGAGCCTTTTCGGACAGACCTCCAGAGTAGAAGTCGATTTTGAACAGGGATTCGAGTTCCGCGAAGGCATGTATGATGACGATTTGGCATATAATGGCTCCTTTGTATTCAAAAAGCACTTCCTGCCTAAAGTGCCACGCTTTGATGGTACCGAGGACGGCGAAGAATTTGAGTGCGCAAAAATGTTGGATGCTTTGCCGGAGGTACAGTATTGGATTCGCAACAAAGCGGGGCATCCGTCATCGTTCCACCTGCCAACAGCGAGCGACCGATTCTATCCTGACTTTATAGCGAAGCTCACGGATGGGCGAATCCTTGTCGTGGAGTACAAGGGCGAGCATCTTATCACGAACGCAGACACGGCAGAAAAGGACACCATCGGGCAGCTGTGGGAGTACCATAGCAAGGGGGCAGGGCTCTTCATGATTGCCAGCGGAGCAAGGAGGCAAGCTCAGTTCAAGCAGATGTTCATGGAGAAAATCACCCGCTAAAACGCACAAAACACCACCCGCAAGACCATGACCTGCACCCGGCAGACCAAGGGCTCCACTTCGAGCAAATCCTCGGCTTTTTGCCCTATTTTTGCGCCACCGGCAACAAAATTGCATGAAACGCGCAACAAAATACCCGCCGCGAGCGTCTATTTATTAGAAAATCTGCATTTTCTGCAATTTTTTATTGCGGATTCGCTGCCGGGAAGTATTATTATATGTAGAAGGAGATAGATATTAATGAAGACAATTTTCCACAAAATCCTTGCATCCACAGCCCTGTGCCTTGCGGCAGTAGGACTGAGTTCTTGCTCCACCCCGCAAGCCATAGCTGCGGAGAACACAGTGCCGGAATGTTACCTTACATACTCAGATGACTTTCCGCCATCTGCCGAACCACCGCCGGTTCTTCGATTGAATGAACAAGAATGCCGGGAATTGCTCGCCATAGAGGCGGAAACAGAACCAGATACCCCTATGTATGATTTGCAGATATGCGGAGGTTCCCCGAAGTTTTACATTTTTCCGAAAGGACAAAAGTCTCGGTTACTATTTGCCTTGAGTAAGGTGAAGCATCTCACTCATACATACATCCCGGAATCGGCAGCGAAACGCTTTGATGCATTGGTGCAAGCGGTTGAATCACGACCGGAATCCCGTCTGACACAAGCGGAGACGCAACGGTGGCACAAGCAACACTTCCCCCATTTTATGTATCGCCATTACTATAAGGATTAAATAACACATAAAAGTCAGACAATCGATGATGACCATGCCCACCATCCGTAAAATCCTCGCCACCACAGCCATCTGCCTTGCGGCGGTGGGGGCTTGCGTGAGCTGTTGTAACGCAGAGACGGAACGAGCAGCGCATCTGGCAAGCCGAGGGAGATCTACTCACGAGGGGGTAAGGCTCAGGCATATAGAGCGAGCCCGGGAAACTCTAGCAAGATGTAAAGCTCGTTTGGATAGCATGCAAGCCGAAGTTGAGGTATACGGATTCGAGCAGGACGCCCCCCGCTATACTGTAAAAGCGGAAGATATCCCGCGCCTGCGGTACATTATCAGTCAGCTACAGGCCAATCCGGAGTTTGCTCCCGTGCGCGTTACGATACGGCACTCGAGCCGCCGCCTGTATTGTCTGAATCTGGATTTCGGCGAAGGCGTAAAGCTGAGTCTGAGGGCCGAGCGTATCACCAGCCCGGACCGCACGGGAATAGGCCATACAGGCTGCCTCTACACCTTGCCCACCTCCGAACTGAGCCGGGAACTCATAGGCATTATCGAACGCGCTCTACCCTCGAAAAAATAAAATTCCGTGCTCACCATGCCTCTCTTCCCCAGCCCCCTTGCCACCACAGCTCTCTGCATTGGGCGGGGAAATAACGCACAGAACACCACATGCAAGCCTAGGACGAGCCCAATGCAGGACAAGAATGATTCCCGGCATCCGTCCATCGCTTGCAAGTGTCTTTTCATCCCCTTGCAAGCGATGTTTCTTTTTAGGTTGCTACTCGGTGAAAAATGCACCTTAAACGCCTGATTCTGTGTAGTTTATCGGTTCGAAACATCTTAACTTGCCGATATGACTCCATTGCCTCAAAACTGCCTAAGCTCACAGAATCAACAGATTATAGATTCGAAGCATCTTTAGTGACCCTAAAAGGCATTCGTGCTTAGCAAAACGGGCTTAGGCATGCTTAGGCTTTTTGGTCTTTTGGAGCCGTTTTGCGCCCGGCAGGGCGGTGGCGGGGCATCCAAGCGAGCAATGCCTACGCTTGCGTAGCTATTGAAAATCAATGCAAAGCAAAAACCGAACCAGATTGTTTTCTGATTCGGTTTCTTGGATTAAGTGGAGCATAGGGGATTCGAACCCCTGACCTGTTGCGTGCGATGCAACCGCTCTACCAACTGAGCTAATGCCCCGGGTGTGGTGTTGCGGGGGCATTTTACTCGCAACCGGGAGGTGGTGCAAGCTTTATTTGTGTTTTTTTGTGTCGTAAATGTATACGGGACGGAGTAATTGTTATAGAGATAGGTTGCAGATGAGTCAGATGTAGAGAATAATGAATGCTCCTGATTCTATGAGTACGTATTATCTTCTGGATGCTAATAGTAATACCTGGAGCCGAAAGCATGTGCCGCTGCGCGCTATTCTGGCGATGCCGGGGGTGACGGATGGGCATTTGCTGGCAGATGCTCAAACGCGTCAAACTCTGACGGTGGCGGAGGCGTGTGCGGCGTGTCGCAAGCCACGATTGAAGACTCCGGATGCGAGTGGGCTGCTGCGGTGGAATAAAGCTGCTACCTCTGTGGTTCCGACTGCTCGTCCGGGGGCGGCAGAGGATGCAGCTAAGCGCTCTGCAGCAGCTGCACCGGAAAAGAAGTCAAGCCGCCGCCGTGAATATATGGTGTTGGATCGCAGTGACTGCTGTTTCGGCGGGCGAGTGAATGCTGCAACTCTGGCAAACGCGCTCAATACTTACGCGAGCCAGGGGTGGAAGGTGCTGAGCTGCCATTTTGGCAATGTTCACTCCACGCCGGATGAGGCGTGGGAGGAGTTGCTCATCATCATGGAAAGGAGTGTGTGAGCGCGCGTTTTTATTCTCCTGTTTCTGTTACGGGAACCGGGGTTGACGGGGTGGGTGTCTGTTGCTGCGGCAGGGTGGCAGGCAGGGCAATGACGGAGCCGACGGCCGCTATGCTCCAGGCTCCCACGCTGACGGGTAGGTCCACCAGTACCATGGCGGCAACTCCTGCCGGCAGGGCATAGAGTGCCCGGCTGCACAGTTTCTTTTCCTTGTCCGTGCTCCAGAGTTGTGGTTGCCCTTTTTCATCCTCTTTGTAGGTAAATCCGTTTATCTGAATCCCGTTGACTCGGTATTTCCGAGATGGTTGGGGCTGAAGTTGCTGCCATTCACTGTTTTTCGGACTGTGTAGATATGTTTTACCGTATTCCCGCTGAAGACTTGCTTCCCGGTAAACGATTTCTCCTTCCGAGCCCGGTACTACTTTCCAATAATAGCTGTAGGAGCCTTTGATATTCCACCACAGGTAATCCGGGTCGCGTTGCGTTATCTGCACCCGCTGTCCTTGTATATAGGTTTTGCCATCGCGCTCGTAATAGGTGTTGTCGGAGGTGAGGCGCACGGCATCGAACACGAATGCATGGTCGAGAATGCGTTGGTGGCTCAGCAGACAGGAGCTGAGAATCAAGCACAGGAGGATGGGGTAAATGAGTTGTTTCATGGTGTAGCGTGTGCTGTGTCTCACATTGTAGCGCAGGGGAATCTGCCCGTCAAGATAATCGGAAACCTACCATAAAAGTAGCAAAAATGAATGCAGCGGCATTTTCCGCTTGCAGAGTGGTGGTAGTTCGGGCTATAATAGCACCATGCTGCTGGGCAGGATAGTGCGGTTCTATGCGGACGGTTTCCGGCGGATGACGCTGGGGCGCACGCTGTGGTGTATTATTCTGATTAAGCTTTTTATCATGTTTGCGGTGCTGAAGGTGTTTTTCTTTCCTGCGTATCTGCAGGGGGATGAGCAGGAGAAGCAGCAGCAGGTTTCTGCTGAGCTGACGGAACGCATCGCGCCCTGAACTAATAACGTCATTCTTTACGATGGAGCCTATTGATTCTTCGCTTGTAGATTGGTCGCGCGCGCAGTTTGCGCTCACGGCGATGTACCATTGGCTGTTTGTCCCGCTCACTCTGGGGTTGGGTGTGGTGATGGCGATTATGGAAACGCTGTATGTGCGGACGGGGCGCGAGTTCTGGAAGCGCACGGCCCAGTTCTGGATGAAGCTCTTCGGCATCAATTTTGCCATGGGCGTGGCCACGGGCATCATTCTGGAGTTTGAGTTCGGCACGAACTGGAGCAACTACAGCTGGTTTGTGGGGGATATTTTCGGCGCTCCGCTGGCGATTGAGGGGATTCTGGCCTTTTTCATGGAGTCCACGTTCATTGCGGTGATGTATTTCGGGTGGAACAAGGTGAGCAAGCGGGCGCATCTGGCTTCTACCTGGCTCACCATTATCGGCGCAACGATTTCTGCCTGGTGGATTCTGGTGGCGAATGCCTGGATGCAGCACCCGGTGGGCATGGAGTTCAACCCGGATACGGTGCGCAATGAGATGGTGGATTTTGCGGCGGTAGCGTTCTCGCCCGTGGCAGTGGTGAAGTTCTGCCACACGGTGAGTTCGTCCTGGGTGCTGGGTGCGGTGTTTGTGGTGGGGGTGAGCTGCTGGTATCTGCTGTGCGGCAGACACTGTGAGTTCGCGCTGAGCAGCATCCGCGTGGCGGCCTGGTTCGGCCTGTTCGCCGCGCTGATAACGGCACATACGGGGCACCAGAGCGGGCGGGATATTGCGCTGTATCAGCCCATGAAACTGGCGGCGGCAGAGGGCTTGTACGAGGGTGGAACGGAGCAGGGGCTCGTGCTGGGCGGTATCCTGCGCCCGGGGGCGGACTGGACCGCCGGGAGTGATGACCGTTTCCTGCTGAAGGTGGAGCTGCCGTATGCGCTTTCTTACCTGGCAACGCATGATTTGCAGGGCTATGTGCCCGGTATTCGCAATCTGCTGGAGGGGGGCTACAAGCTGCCGGATGGAAGTGTGGCCCTCTCTGCGGAGGAGATGATGAAGCGTGGGCGTGTGGCCATTGATGCGCTGGCGAAGTATCGCGCTGCATCCACCCCGGAGGAAAAGGCTGCGGCGCTGGCTGTGCTGCGGGCGAATTTCCCGTGGTTTGGCTATGGGTATCTGAAGAGCCCGGGCGAGCTGGTGCCGTCTGTGCCGTTGACTTTCTACAGCTTCCGCATCATGGTGATGCTGGGGGGCTATTTCATCGTGTTGTTTGCGGGGCTGTTGCTGCTGGGGCAGCGAGTGACGCGGTGGAAGTTGGTGCAGCTGGCGGTGGTGCTGACCATTCCGCTGGCCTGGCTGGCCAGTCAGGCGGGCTGGGTAGTGGCAGAGGTGGGTCGCCAGCCCTGGGCTATTCAGGGGCTGCTGCCGAATGTGGCCGCTATTTCGCGTCTGGATGTCAGCTCCGTGCAGACCACGTTCTATATCTTCCTTGCGCTCTTCACGCTCCTGCTGGTGGCGGAGCTGGGTATCATGGGCAAAGCCATTGCCGCCGGACCTGAAACGGATTCAACCTCTGCATAAGTTATGAACGATCTTACATTTCTGCAACAGTACTGGTGGTTTCTCGTCTCCCTGCTGGGGGCGCTGCTGGTGTTTCTCATGTTTGTGCAGGGCGGGCAATCACTCATCTGGACTCTGGGGCGCACGGAGGAGCAGCGACGCATGCTTCTGCTGGCAACCGGGCGCAAATGGGAGCTGACCTTTACCACGCTGGTGACCTTCGGCGGCGCGTTCTTTGCCTCCTTCCCCCTGTTCTACAGCACCAGCTTCGGCGGGGCGTACTGGGTGTGGGTGATTATCCTGCTGTGCTTTGTCATTCAGGCGGTCTCTTATGAGTTCCAGCTGCGGCGCGGGAATGTGCTGGGAACTACCACGTACCGCCTTTTCCTGCTGCTGAACGGCATCCTCGGCCCCTTGCTCATCGGTACCGCCGTGGGCACCTTCTTCACCGGGGCAGAGTTCGTGGTGAACAAAGCCGCCGTGGCCAGTCCTGCCATGCCTGTCATTTCCTACTGGGTAGGGCCGTGGCATGGGCTGGAGGCCGCGCTGGTGCCGCAGAACCTGATGCTGGGCATGAGCGTGCTGCTGCTCACCCGTGTGCTGGCCTGCCTGTATTTCCTGGGCTGCATGGATGATGAGACGCTGCGGGAGAACTGCCGCCGCCGCCTGCGGATAGAGAGTGGATTCTTCCTGCTGTTCTTCCTCACCTGGCTGGTGCGCTGGTTGCTTTCCGCCGGATTTGCGTACGAGCCGGGCTCCGGTTTCGTCTACATGGAGACATACAAGTACCTGCACAACCTGCTGGCGATGCCCGGAGTGGCAGCACTGCTGCTCATCGGTGTGCTGCTGGTGCTGGGCGGCATGGCGGGCGGATTCTACGGTCGCCGCCGTGCCTTCTGGCTGGCCGGGCCGGGCAGCGTATTGGTCGTGCTGGCGCTGTTGCTCTGCGCCGGGTGGAACAACACCGCCTATTACCCCTCCGTGGCCTCCCTGCAGAGCTCGCTCACCATTGCCAACAGCAGCTCCAGCCTCTTCACGCTCAAGACAATGACCATCGTCTCTTTCATCATCCCGGCAGTACTGGCCTACATTGCCTGGGCCTGGCGCGCGCTGGATCGCGACCCCATCACCGCTGAGGAAGCGGAGAGCGAACATTGACCGTTACTTTCTGACGCTTCCTTACGGAAGCGTCAGCTTTTATAGAATCGATTGATGATGACGGCCAGGGCACCGTCGCCGGTGACGTTGCAGGCGGTGCCGAAGTTGTCCATGGTGATGTAGAGGGCAATCATGAGCGCCTGCTCGTTATCCCCGAAGCCCAGCATGGAGTGGAGGATACCCAGCGCGGCCATGATGGCACCGCCCGGTACGCCCGGAGCCGCCACCATGATGACACCCAGCATGAAGATGAAGCCAACCATGACCGAGGGCTCTACCGAGTTGCCCTGCATGAGCATGATGGCGATGGCGCAGGCCACGATTTTGAGCGTGCTGCCGGAGAGGTGGATGGTGGCACAGAGGGGGATGACGAAACCGGCCACGTCCTTGTGAACCTTGTTGCAGAGCGTTTGTTGCAGGGTGATGGGGATGGTCGCGGCAGAGGATTGCGTGCCCAGTGCGGTGAAGTAGGCGGGCATCATGCGCCAGAGCAGCAGCAGGGGATTCTGCCGTGATACCAGCCCGGCCACGCTGTACTGCAGCAGCAGTATGCCGATATGCAGAAGGAAGATGATACCGATGATTTTGACGAACACGCTCAGCAAATCCGCAGCCTGTCCGCTCCAGGACATGTTGAGGACGATGCCGAAGATATAGAGCGGCAGCAGGGGAATGATGGTTTTGCCGATGGTGCGGGCGATGATTTCGCGGAAATCGTCGCAGACTCTGCGCAGCGCGTCACCCCGGCAGTAGGCCATGCCAAGCCCCAGCATGAAGGCGAAGATGAGCGCGGTCATCACCCCCATGAGCGGTGAAATGCTGATGCTGAACCAGGCCGGTGCTTCGGCGGCCTTGCCGAGTTCCTGAATGGCGGTGGGCACTATCATGCCCGGGAAGATGTTGGCTGCGGTCAGGTAGGAGGCAAAACCGGAGACCAGCGTTGCGCCGTAGGCCAGCAGCGCCGTCGCCAGCAGCATCTTACCCGCCTTGCGGCCGATGTCGGCAATGGCCGGAGCCACCAGCCCGATGATGAGCAGGGGAATCAAGAAGCCCAGGTACTGGCCGAACAATCCGTTGAAGGTGTTGAACGTGCGAACCAGCCCTACGGGGGCATACGGCCCGGTGACCGCGCCCAGTATCAGAGCGATGATGATACGACCGATCAGCCCGAGACGAATCTTCTTCCATTTCTTCTTTTTCATACGACTGATGCATTCTAACATATTCCGTTGAGAAAGTACAATTCTTTTCCCGGATTTTGTGCATTCGCCCCCTTATGCGTGTCGCGGAGACATGAGCCACGAGGAGCTGCATCTGCCCGGGGGCGGGCAGTGGAGGCGGTGTGGTGTGGTGGGCTTGCGCTACGGCGCTGAGTGTGGTAGAGCAGGGGGGTATGCAGGAAATTCCACAAGTGATGGGCTTTACCTCGGGTGAGCTTTCGCCCTGGTTGAGCACCCGATATGATTTGCAGGCTTACCTTCGTGGCGCGGCAAAGCTGAGTAATGTGCTGACACTGCCCTACGGAGGTCTGAAACGACGGCCGGGGACAGTCTATGTCGGCGCCTCCGGCGCCACGGGGAGCACCGCCGTCAAGCTCTTCGCCTTTTGCTACTCAGCGAGTGAGGCACTCATGCTGGAGTTCTTCTCCGGCGGGATGCGCGTATACAGGAACGGCACTCTGCTGTACTACGACGGCGCCCCCTATGTGCTGAAGACGCCGTGGCTGGCTCCGGCCAAGGTGCGTAGCCTGCGTTTTACGCAGATAAACGACGTCGTCTGCGTCACCTGCCCGGTGCACCAGCCGATGCTGCTCAAGCGGCTCGACGATACGAACTGGCGCTGCGAGCCCCTGGTGCCGGAGCCATACCCACGCGAGACCTATACGCAGCAGAGCGATGCGCTGCACGTGGAGATGGAGCAGGGGGGCACCCACGCCCGATTGCGCCTCGATGCCGGGAGCAGCAGGCGTTTCCTCGCCTCGATGGCAGGGCTGGAGTACGTGATGGCCGATGCCCCTGTGCCGACGGTGACGCTTTTCCGGGGTGAGGAGTTTGACCGGCAGCAGCTGGCGGATTTTGCCGAGTTCTACAAATACACCATCCCGGTCGGCACCGGTGGCTATGTGAAGAACACCGCCGGCAACCTCTACCGCTACTACACCTGCATACGCGAGTTCAACGCCACCCACTTCAACGGCAGTACCGACCCGGACGACTACCCGCATTTCTTCCTACCCGGCTTCATGTGGCTCAACAGTGCCGGCGAACCCTACGAGGTCTGCGCCGACTGGGAGATCCGCACGTATGGGGAGTGGAACGCCACATGGGAGCTCTGGCGTAGCTACGATACCCCGACTGCGGGGAGTGACTACGGCCTCTGGCAGTGGACCCGCATCAGAACATTCTCGCAGAGCGACTTTGCCGAGCGGCAGAACTGGGCTCTGAGTGGCTCCGAACCCTACCCCTGCCGCATGGTGCTGGTGCTGCGCGAGTCGCGGGCGCTCTCTATCGACCCCATGCTGCATTTTTGTGCGCCGGGCGGCATGCGCGAGTACAAGTTCCGCATCGTCTCCGTCAGCGATGCGCGCAGCGCCCGCGCTGAGCTGGTGAGCCGCTATCTTGGCCAGAGCAAGAGTTTTACGACGCGTAGCTGGAGCTTCGGCGCTATGGGGGCGCTGATGTATTACCCACGTTTTTCGGCCTTCTGCCAGGGGCGTCTGTGGTTCGGCGGCATACCGGGCTTGCCCACGACACTGCTGGCCAGCTCGGTGGATGATTTCACGGACTTTCATATCGGCTCGGGCGATGCTGATGCTCTGCACCTCACCCTCTCTACGGACAACCAGAGCCGTATCTGCTGGCTATGCGCAGCCAGAGAGCTGCTGCTGGGCACGGCAGACAGCGAGTGGGTACTGACCCCATCATCCGGGAATGCCCTCACGGCTTCCAACGCCGCTTTCCGGCGCCAGACATCCGTGGGCAGTGCTGAGCTGCCGCCTCTGACCATCGAGAACACGGTGTTGTTCGTACAGCGCGGCGGGAAACGCCTGCGCGAGATTTCCTACAAACTCGAGAACGACGGATTCGCCGTATCAGACATCAGCCTGCTGGCAGAGCATCTGCTCCGCCCTGGGGTACAGGAATGCTGCATCCAGCGCGGGGCTGACTTCTATGTGTGGCTGCTGCTGCAGGACGGCAGCGTAGCCGTGCTGACGCTGAATCTTGAGCAGAAAGTCACCGCCTGGCAGCGCATGGACTTCGGCGCGAGACGGGTGCTGCAGATAGCCGCGATTCCGGCTGCCGATGGCGGGGACGACGAGGTGTGGCTGCTGATACAGAACCCGGCTAACGGGGCACTCTCGCTCGAGCGCATCTGCGCCGCATCTGTCTTTGGCGATGGGTTCGTACGCGCTACGCCCGATGCCGCCGGGTGGGTGCGGGGACTGGCGCATCTGGCGGGGCAGACCGTCTGCTATGCACCGGCCGGTGAGCTGGCGCTCAGCTCGGCCACCTACGGCCGGGTGGGGGACGATGGCACACTGCGTATCAACGCGAGCACGGGAGAGGGTGCTTACGATATCGCCTTGCCCTACGTCTCTGAGTTACAGACCCTGCCGCTGGAGAGCCAGCTGAGCTTCAACTCCGTCCGACAGCTCAGCCGAGTACGGCTACGCCTGCTGGAGAGCGACCTGAACTTCAGCTACCGCTGTAGCAACAGCGAGCGCTGGGAGCACTATACCCCCGCCACCGACCTACTCAGCACCCCCTACAGCGGCTCACTACGACTGCCGATGATGCCACGCCCCGGCGTAGAGCAGGGCTTCTGCCTGCGTTACAGCGGTATGGGTGACCTGCGGCTGCTCTCCATGACCATCGAAGTCGATTATCATGGGAAATGATACCTCAGCTTCGCCCGGTCAGTCCGGTGTACATCTGCATCGCGTACGAATCCGTCATCCCTGATACATAGTCAATCATGTGGGCAAATCGAGCCGCGCGGCTGACCGTGTGTTCCGGGCGGGCATGCAGCACGGCAGCTATCCTGGGGCCCAGAGCGTGCTCCGGCTTCTCCACCCAGTGCAGGAAGAGCTCGAGCAGACCATGAATCACATTGAACCCCGTGATTTCAATCTTCATCACACTCTCGTGGTTGTAGATGTGCTGTCTGGAGAACCGGCTGACCGCCTCATAGTCATCCCTCAGCGCTGAGACCTTCATCAGACTGCGGTCGAGCGAGCCCTCCATCATCGCCTCGTACTGCGCCTCCATCGTTTCGCGCAGCAGGCGGATGCAGTGCCCCACCGCCATAGCCCGTGCAAACCTGATACCCGACTGCGGCCCCAGTGCGCGCGTCTCTGCCGCAGCCGTGTCCAGATGCCGCTGCTCCAGCGCCCCCAGCCTCGCCAGCTGCCCCAGCGCTTCTTCATAGCTGATGATGCCGGACACAAACGCATCTTCGATATCCGCTATCAGGTAGCTGATATCATCTGCCGCTTCCATCAGAAAAGCCAGCGGATGCCTGGCCCAGCAGCTCTCTCCCAGCGCCGGCAGCCCGCAGGCTTCGGCCACTCGACGAAACGTCCCGACATCCTCCGCATTGATCCCGAATTTCTTGTATCGGGCTTGCGGCGCCGCCTGCTGCTGCGCAGGCGAGCAGGGGTACTTCGTAAACGCCCCCAGAGTCGCCACCGTCAGATCCAGCCCACAGCCCTTGATGGGGTCGCATATCCGCGTCAGCAGTCGGAACCCCTGCGCATTGCCCTCGAAGCGATAGCCTGCCTGCTCTGCGTGGCAGATACCGGCCTGTACCGCCTCGCGGATAGCCGCATCGATAGCCTCTTCCCCCGAATGCCCGAAAGGCGGGTTCCCGATATCGTGTGCCAGACACGCCGCTGCGACGATATCCCCCATGGCTGATAAATCCACCCCCTGCGCGTCATTCCTCTGCTCGGCCACCTCGCGCAGCTCCAGCGCCAGCGCTCGCCCTACATTCTCTACCTCCAGACTATGCGTCAGTCGCGTGCGCACATAGTCATTGCGACCGAGTGGAAACACCTGCGTCTTATCCTGCAGCCGACGAAAGGCGCTGGAGTACAACACCCGACCATAGTCACGGTTAAACGCACTGCGCTTACCGGCCTCGGCGCTACCACCGCTGAGGCGCTCTCCGTTCAGCAAATCCTTCCATTTCATCGTCCTTCCACCTTAGCATACACGCAGCCCTCCCTGCAAGCCCAAAGCCTCATCATGACACCGAATGGCTTCAGCCTCAGCGCCCTGATATCCTCTCTCCCTCTCGCCTCACCCTGAACTCACCCTAAAAAAATGCAAGAAATGTTAAATTTGTCTTGCAATCTGCATTTTCCTGTGTATAATCCGCCCAGCGACTTCTCGCTGAAATGGTGGACGTAGTTCAGCGGTAGAGCCCCGGATTGTGGTTCCGGTTGTCGTGGGTTCGAATCCCATCGTCCACCCTTGACGAACAAGCCCCGTACCTGACAAGGTGCGGGGCTTGTTCGTTATTAGCGTGTCCGGATTCGAAACCACGACAACCGGAGGTTGTTGTGGGGACGGACTGCCGGTGGCAGTCCGTCCGGCAGAGCCGGCGGGACACCTCCCGCCGGGTACCTTTGCAGAACAAAGGCTCTGCCGCGGCCCCAGAGGGGGAATCCCATCGTCCACCCTGCGCGGTTTCTTCAGCAATGAGGAAACCGCGCAAAACTTTTTATACCCAATCGCCACAATATCATTCAGTTGCAAACACGATACGCGCGTTGATTTTGCCCCAAATCAGCCGAAAATCAGGCTGTTTTTCACCCTTTTTCAGGGGCTCGGGACTCCCTGGGACTCGTGTGGGTTAAACTACGTTCTGCACCCCTGAAACGTGTATAAACCAATTCTCGTTACTAAGCATCAATTTTTTACGGATTCACACATCTCATGATATTGAGCTAAAGCTCGTGTTTTACTCAGAAAAAAGTTCGACAAAAGTCATAACGGCTACCCTGTACGTTAGTTGCGAAGATTGCTTGTATTCAGGGGGGAATGGAATTCGAGCTTTTGACTTCACGCAACAACAAAACGCAAGAAAAGCAATTTATTTTCTTGCGTTTTGTCTAATTTTACTTGCGTGATACGTTTCTCCGTGGTATAAACAAACACAGAAAGGAGGCAAGCGCATGACTGATTTAGATACCTGCATCAAAGAATACATGGCAGCCCAGGGAGGCTTGTTGACTGCGGCTGATATACAACAGCTGGGATACAGCCGGGGCATGTTGCATGTGTACTCTCGCGCCGGATTACTGGAGCGGTACAGTAGCGGTGTGTATATGCGCCCTGGGACATTGGCTGATGATATGGTTTATATGCAGCGAAAGTTCCCCGCTCTTATCTTTTCTCATGAAAGCGCTCTTTACTTGCTTGGTTTAACCGAGCGCACCCCTTTTCAGCATTCCGTCACCATTCCCTCTGATGCCACGCTGCCCCGCAGTATTTCGAAGGATTGCACGTGTTATTATATAAAGCCTCAGTTTCATGAGCTGGGGCTTACAGAATTGCGTACTACTATGGGCAATGTCGTTCGAGGGTACAATGCAGAGCGATGCATCTGTGATATTCTCCGCAGCAAGAATAGGGTCGACATTGAATGCTATACAGCAGCACTTAAACTCTATTTTTCCCGTAAAGAGAAAAATCTGAACCGACTGGCAGAATACGCCTCAATGCTTGGTGTGATAGACAAGTTAACCCCTTATCTGGAAGTTCTGGTATGAATCCACAAGAAATGAGCTGGAAAGCTCGCATTAACCGATATGCAAAGGAACATGGTATCACCCCTCAGGTGGTCCTGCAAAACATCATGTTCGAGCGATTCCTGCGCAGGTTGTCCAGGTCAGACCACAAGAAGCATTTTGTGCTGAAAGGTGGGGTTTTAGTAGCTGCTATTGTAGGGCTGGATTACCGCAGCACCATGGACATTGATGCTACGCTTCGGCATTACCCGCTGAGTGAAGAAACACTGACTCAAGCCATCAATGAGATTACAAGCATTGATGAAAATGATGATACTGTTTTCCGACTTGTCAGGATAGAGAGCATTCGGCAGGAGGATGAGTATGGAGGTCTCCGTATCAGCATGCTGGCTCAGAGCGGTAATATCGTAGTGCCTTTCAGCATAGATGTATCTACCGGAGATGCAATAACACCGCAGCCCATCGAAACGAAGCTTCCCAGCTTTTTTGATGGGCTCTCCCCTGTTCAAGTATGGAGCTACAACATAGAGACGATTGTCGCCGAGAAAATAGAAACTATCCTCAGGCGAGGTGTCTTATCAACGCGCCCCAGAGATTTTTACGATGTACATATTCTGATGCATACTCGCAATCTTGATTATGAGGTATTGAAGCAAGCTGTACAGCGTACAGCGCAACACCGCAATAGTGTGGAGAATATTACCCGCTGGCGTGAAATGATGGCAGTGATAGAAGCAAGCCACATTTTGCAACGGCATTGGGAAAAGTACCGCAACAATTTCCCCTATGCGAAATCAATAGAATATAAACAGCTGATGGAGACGCTTGGCCGAGTACTTGCTATAATAGGATAGCGGCTCCTGAATCTTGCAGTTAATCGCGACAGAGTGGTAGTTCACCCTGTTGCTTTATTTTTTATGAATTGTGATTCTAATACCTGTGAATTCGAATTCCATCTAGACTTCTCAATGAAGAATGAGGGAAAAAGCCGTTGTTATGGTGGCAAGGGGAGGTAAATTGTGTGTAAAATATTTAGCAAACTGAATAAATGGGCGCTTCTCAAAATTGGAAGTATTGATTATAAGAGTTTTGCAAAATAACCAAGCGTAAAAATGCCATTTGTCTGAGTTGTGGATTGGGAGGATCGCAATGTTTGCGGCAGGTCTATCAGGGCGAGGAAAGGAAATTGTCATTGACGCCCCTTTATGCAAATGAAAGAGCCATTTTACTGCTTAACAAGAATCGCGGTAGGATAA
>JAFQSQ010000030.1 GCA_017409465.1 Akkermansia sp.
CCTTTTTCTTCCCTCTCTTTAGCCTCTCCGGCACCCCTCATGGTAAGGTTTACCATTCGTTCCGCAATCGCTGCGGTCCTGTGGTGCCACGGAAAGTCCGTGCATTGAAAACTGCCTTGCCCGGCCGAGCCAGCCCCGGTGAGCTTTCACCGTCGACTTACTCTTTCGAGCCGCCCCGTAACGGGGTGCCGCAGATTCTACACAAAACTCTGCTTCACGTCAAGCTCATTTTTGAAAAAAGTTTCATTTTTCTCCCCAACCCACCCCGAAAATACACTGCAAGGCATTGGAATGCAGCCGAGTTACGACGAAGAAAAAACTTTACATATCACGACGGAAAAGATAGAGTCGATGCGTATGAGATGTACCGAAAGCCTCCACAATCTGCATCTGAAGCTGGAAAACAGCATCAATAAGCTGGTGCGACGCTGCGCTCCGACACTCCAGGACACCACGCTGCAAAAAATGTGGCTTGCCTTCTATATCCTCTTCGGCATATGCTGGCTGGGGGGCGCGCTGTTATCCTGTCTGGGCACGGCTATACTGACAGCAGGGGGATACATGATACTCCAAGATTACTATCCCACGGTTGCAGCAAATGAACTGACCAATATCTCCCTCATCGGAGAGCGTGTTCGATTTGAGGTCAATGAGCTGAACAGCAACGAAACAATCACGTCTCCCGATCAAAACTACCGGATACCGGCCATCAGCTATGTGTACCACCATGCTCAAGAGCTTACCTCCGGGAATATACGACTGGATCTCTCCCTCATGCGGAATGGTATTCTCGGAATATATGCCAACGATGACCGGGAAGCAGCAGAGTGGGAAAAGCAACTACAGACGGCACTTCAATCTCAGGGGCTCAGCCGTGAAGTGCAGGAATCCCAGATAAAGCGCTACATTTATTCCTACATTCCACCACACATTACCGGTCGGTTTCAGGCAGAAGGGCAGCTCATCCGCCCTGATGAAGTCCAGGTGCATCAACTCTCATCAGTGAACTATCAGAATGACACCACATTCACCGAGCAGGTGATCATCATAATCAGCCTGACCGCCATCACCTCATCGCTTATTCTGATAGGTATCTGGGGCTGGATATGGAGTCTTCGTTCCTTCCTGCGTATCCGGAAGAACGGAGCATACCGAGCACCATCGAAGCTGATCACCACGGCCCTGCTGCAGGGAGGAAGCCTGATTGTGCTCTCTTATCTGGCCGGATATACAGCTCTCATGCTGATCATCGAGCTGAGTATACTAAAATGCATCACCCCATACTATTGCCAGCCTTTGCTGCAATGGGTCGCAGGGGGAAGCATCATATTTATTCTCCAGCTCAGCAGCTACCGCCTAAGGCAATTCAGCGCATGAGCCAAAGAAGCCCCGTGGCACAGATTGCACTTGCGCGGGCGGGCGTAGTGGGTTAGAATGCCCCACAACACCATGGACTACGCCCCGCTGATAGAGAAACGCCGCGAGAGATTGCAGGAGCTGGAGAGACTGATAGCTGATCCGGAGTTGTTTTCGGACGGACGGCGAGCGGGAGAGCTGATGCGGGAGCACCGACGCATTCAGGAGCTGATGTGCGATTGGGACAGCCTGCAGGAAGCAGAACGCCAACTGGAGGAGAACCGCGAGCTGGCCTCCGGCGATGACCCGGAGTTGGCTGAGATGGCACAAATGGAGCTGGAGGGACTTGAGGCCGTTCTGCCCGCGCTGCTGGAAAAAATACAGTACAGTCTGCTGCCTCGTGATGCCACGGAAGACCGCGATGCCATCGTGGAGATTCGCGCCGGCACGGGTGGCGACGAAGCTGCGCTCTTTGCGGGCGATTTGCTGGGGATGTACCAGCGCTATGCCGACAGCCGGGGCTGGAAGTTTGAGCTACTGGATGCCAGCCCGTGCGATGTGGGTGGGTTTCGCGAGGTAACGGCACGAGTGAGCGGTGAAGAGGTATTCCGATTCCTCAAGTACGAGAGCGGGGTGCACCGGGTGCAGCGCGTGCCCGCCACGGAGACACAGGGACGCATCCACACCTCCACCGCCACCGTGGCCGTGCTGCCGGAAGCAGAAGAGGTGGATATTGAGATTCGCCCGGAGGACTTGCGCATCGAGACCTGCCGCGCGGGCGGTGCCGGCGGGCAGCATGTGAACCGCACGGAATCTGCCGTGCAGATATTCCACCTACCCTCCGGCATCATGGTACGCTGCGAAAACGAACGCTCCCAGCTCAAAAACAAAGAGACCGGCATGCGCATCCTGCGTGCCCGACTTTTCGAAATGAAGCAGCGCGAGGCCCAGCAGAGCTACTCTGACCAGCGCCGCGCCCTCATCGGCTCCGGCGGTCGTGAAGAAAAAATCCGCACCTACAATTTCCCGCAGAACCGCCTGACTGACCACCGCATCGGCTACACCGCCTACAATCTGGATATTGTCGTGACCTCCGGAGCACTGGATGACCTCATTGCCCACATGCAGCACGAGGAGATGCAAACACGCATGGACGAGCTTCAATAAATCCCCCACTCTCCCCCGGCATGAAAACCATACAGGAAATTCTCACCTCCGGTACGGCGTATCTGGAAGCCCGCGGCATCGAGGGTGCGCGCCACTCGATGCAAAGCCTGATGGTGCATGTACTGGGCTGCAATCGCACCTGGCTGTACCTGCACTATGAAGACCCACTGAGCGAGGATAAGCTGGCGCCACTCCGCGACCTGCTGAAGCGGCGGGGCAAGGGAGAACCCCTGCAGCACCTGCTGGGCAGCGCCGAATTCTTCCGCCGCGAGTTCCGTACGGATTCCCGCGCCCTCATCCCCCGACCGGAGACGGAAGAGCTGGTGGAGTTCGCCCTGCAAATGACACCGCGTCGGCAGGGCATGCGCGTGCTGGATATGGGCTGCGGCTCCGGCATCATCGGCATCACCCTCGCGCTGGAGCTGGCAAAACAGCAGCCCGAAGTCGTCATGGCCGATATCTCCGAAGCCGCCCTCTCCCTTACGCTGGAGAACGCCACCGCCTTGGGCGCCAGAGTAAAAACCTACCGCAGCGACCTCTTTACCGCCTGGGACACCCCGGCTGAGGGGGCAGTGCAACCGCCTGATTTGTTCAACCTCGTGCTGGCGAACCTGCCCTACGTACCGGAGGGGGAAGCCGTCTCTGCCGAGGTGCAGCATGACCCCGCCACGGCGCTCTACGGCGGTGCAGACGGGCTGGACATCGTGCGCCGATTCGTGAAAGAAGCCCTGCCGCATCTGGCCGGAGGGGCGCTAATCATGCTGGAAGTAGGCCACGACCAGGGCGAGGCCACACGAGCCATCATGGAAGCTCTGGGGTACACCCGAACGCGCGTACTCACCGACATGAGCGGCAAAGCGCGTTTCCCGATAGGGTATTC
Source organism: Akkermansia sp. (assembly GCA_017409465.1). GTDB lineage: Bacteria > Verrucomicrobiota > Verrucomicrobiia > Verrucomicrobiales > Akkermansiaceae > Akkermansia. The sequence goes on from JAFQSQ010000030.1 coordinate 3,404, forward strand.
GCCCACCACCAGCGAAGAAACAGCTCTTTCTGCCGACGATGCCTGACAGTAGCTTCACCATCCTCCCCGGAGTCAAAAACGGCATCGGACATCTGGCTCGTGCCTGCCGCTATATCATGATATTCTGCGCCGTCTCGAGCCTGCTCGAGTTTATACTCCTCCACATCGGGTTTCTGGTGGGTGGGCTTATCAGCGGGGTATTATCCCAAATCAGCCTTTCCTTTGTCTTCTGCATCCTGGGGCTGCTGATAGCCTGGAGCCACATCGTCCTGCTTGCTGAGCAGGGATGGATGATTACCCGCTATCTGAGCATATGCCTGGCATTGTTTGCGATACTCTGTCCGATATGCGACATCTGGCTTTACCTCACCACCACTCCCCTGCTGATTAACCAGGCGCTACTCGCTCCGGCACTGTGCGTAGCCTGGCTGATTTGCCTCATCTGCAACCTGGGATTCATGGCTGCCGCAACCTGGAAACTGCAAATCGGAGTGCTGGCAATGCCGCTCGTACTACTGGCTCTTATACTGACCGGGCACCCGGAATTGCTTCTGATTAACATCTCACTCAAAATCCTGGCCGCAGCGATCGGAAGTCGAATAATGAAACAGCTATCAGATATCGCCCCGCGCATCATCAGTCTGCCGAATCGACCAAACGATGCTCAATCATAAGGCAGGAGCTTCTTAGCCCCTCTGACCCGCAGACGGCGGGACTCCCGCGCGTAGCCGAATGAGCCTTCATCCGGCGCATCGACATCAACTCGACGGTGCCTGACCGGCTGCCCTCGGCGCAGGTAATGAACCACCCCCCTGCCGATGGATTCGGCATAAAAACGAGCCTTAGCCGGGTCAGCCAGATAGGCAGCGTGCCTCTTATTATTCAAAAAAGCCGCCTCAATCACCACCGCCGGGATACCGGCATCGTCGCAGACATTGAGCCACCCCGCAGCTCGTGTTGCATCCACATAGCGCGTCTCCAGCGTACATTTGCGGCCGCCATTGGGCATACCGTGGTTCAGCACATCCCGGTTCAGGACATCAGCGACGGCTTTTGCCAGCGCTCTGCCATTATATCTGTTGTACAGAATCTTAGACGGCATGGGGCGCGATGTCCAGCGACCGGCACTGTTGTGATGCAGAAACACCACAGCACGAGCCTTGCGATACACGGCGAAATCCGCGCTGATGATACCGCTTGCCACCCGATCCGGATAATAATACGAGGGATAGCGCCCACGGGTGCCATCCGGGCGCTTCATATGCTGCACCTGAGCCCGCCGGGCATGGGTACGCTGCGGTTCCGTACGCGGCATCCGACCGCGATTACTCACCACGCAGGCATATCCCGCCCGCTCAATTTCACGCTTCACATAGTACGCATACTCATACCAGAACGAGCATTCACGAATCACCTTGCCGCCAACGGCTCGCGGCGTTGCCGCACCTTCAGCTCCCATGCAATGCCCAATGTCCAACACAACCACATGGGAGGGACCGGAGGGGAACGGAGAACACGCGGAGACAACGAGACTGCAAACCGCAAGCAGCAGGCACACACAGCAACACCGGCCAAACGACGCCTTACTCCCCGGCATCCTCATCATCTTCGCGGGGGATTCGAGGCAGGAAACGCATCAGCTCAGCGATGAATGTCAGTGGCACATCACCCGTGGGACCGTTTCGGTTCTTCGCCAGAGCGAGGTTGGCATCAGCTCCGATTTCCTGGCGTTCCTCATCATCTTCTGCGTAATAGGCAGAGCGATACAGGAGCCCAATCATATCAGCGTCCTGCTCGATGGCACCGGATTCACGTAAGTCACTCATCATCGGCACACCCTTGTTTTTGCCGGGACGATTTTCGGGGCCACGGTTCAGCTGAGCCAGCACGATAATGGGCAGTTTCAGCTCCTTGGCCAGAGCTTTGAGGCCACCGGAGATTTCAGCAATCTCACGTTCGCGACTATTCTGCGCCTGTTTGGTATGCGAGCGCATCAGCTGCAGGTAATCGATACCGATGCAACAAAGGTCAGGATGGTCACGCATCACGCGACGGGCTTTGGCTCGCAGTTCCGAGATGGAAATACCCGCCGTATCATCAATCACCAGCCGCGAGGCGCGAAGCTCGGTGATAGCGTATTTGAGGCGTTTCATCTCATCCTTCGATATGGAGCCCTTCTGGGCAAGGAGATGCTGTTTGCTCACCCCACTACGGGCATAGAGCAGACGCTCCACCAGCTGCACACTGGGCATTTCGCAAGAGAAAGCCAGCACGGGCTTCTTGACCTCCAGAGCCAGATGCTCCAGGATATTGAGCATGAACGAGGTCTTACCCATGGACGGGCGGGCGGCAATAACGAAGAGCTCACCGCTCTTCAAACCGTTGATCATCTTGTCAAGCCGCGGATAACCGGTGGACAGGCCGAGAATCTCACCACCACTGCTCATCATACGCTCCAGGTTCGTCATCGCCTCAGTGATATCTCGATTGAGGCTCCACTCCTCGCCCTTATCCGTGCTCTGGCGAATCTGGAGCACCTCCTGCTCGGTCTGGTCGAGCAGTGATTCAATCTCCTCCTCGCTGGTATAGGCAGCCTCCGACGCGCGATTGGCGGTCATGATGATGGCTCGGCGCACATACTTTTCGCGCAGGGTGTCGAAGTGCATGCGGAAGAGAGCCGTTGTCGTGGCAAATGAAAAAATATCCATCAGGCCGGAGTAGCCGCCAACCGCTTCTAACCTGTTGTGATCCGTCAATTCCTGCGCAACGGAGGTCACATCGATGGGTAATCCCTTATCGTAACGCTCGCGGAAAAGCTCCCAGAGAATCCGATGCGCAGGGATATAGAAATACTCCCCGGTCATCCCTTCAGATATACATTGGGATACGATGTTCGTGGGGTCAATCGTCATCATGGAGAGGAGACTTTTCTCCACGCCGGGAGCCTGCGGCATCACCACCTGTGAGGCATCCGGCGGGGTGACCGCTCCCGATTTCAAATCAGCGGGTTCCTTTTTTGTCTTTGCCTTGCTCATGATAGACTCGTGCGGGGCGACATGATACTACTTTCCCGCCCATTATGCAAGGGAAAACAACATAAGAGCATCATTCTTGATGATGAGCATATGTGCGCAGCAAGGCCACGGCATCCGTGGCCAGGCGATGAATGGCGGCATCCTTGCTGGTAATGGGGGGAAGCCCCCAGAGGGTGAAATCATTATGAGCCACGATGTTGAAATACATCCCCCTCAGACAGGTCAACCACCAGAGCCATACATTCGAGGGAAGACCGGGAAAGAACTCCAGAATGGCCTCTTGCCACTGAAGGAGAGCGTAGGAATAGTGGGATTCGTAGACATCGTGAGTCAACGCGGGATCTTCATAGCCCATCTTGTTGAGGAAGCAGAGCACCTCCTCCCCCGAGGCAACTGAGGCATCGCGCCAGCGGGTAATGGGCGCCGCAAGCCAGGCATATACGATATTCTCCACATCAGCAGATTGCTGCGCCTCACGCAGGGCCTCCATGCATACCTCATTGTACTGCTCTGAGATATAGGCGAGCGTGTCGCGGTAGACATCAGCCTTGTGGCCAAAGTGATAGCGGATAAGGCCGACATTGACCCCGGCAGCATTGGCAATGGGGCGTATGCCGGCCCCCTCATAGCCCAGGAGGGTAAACTGCTGCACGGCAGCGCGCATGATCTGCGCCTTGGTCTCATCGGATTTGCTCATGACTCTGTTGACTTCGTGCGGCGGGCTTTTTTCGCTTCGGCTTCTTTGAGGATATACTCTCTATCTTCAGCACAAAAACGCCTGAGTTTGGAACGGGTAGTCTTGCCGCCATACTCGCGGAGATACACCATATCATGCTTATCGTCATAGCGCATCAGACGAGCAAAAAGCGTCATGTTGCCACGCGCAGAGTTCCAGGTACGATAGCCCCGCTTCCCGAGGCGCTCGCGCATGGCATCCACCTCCTTTTCTGCATCTTCCACCCCCTGCTTCAGCAGCGTTTCCACCTCCTGCACAAAGCCGTTGTACCCATCGATACCAATCATCAGCTTGCCAAAAGGAGATATCACTGCCAGCGCAGGTTTGCGAGAAAGCCCGTAGCGCATGGACAGGCGGTTGATATTTTCGCGCGAATATCGGGCCTGATCACGTGTCGCATCATCGATAGACGCCCCTGAGTCCAATTTCAGGCGCACCACACGCTCCCTGCACCACTCGTTGAACTCCGTAGAATCCAGCAAAGCCTCACCCAACTCTTTACTCTTGGGACTGATTACCGAATCGTGGAACCAGATGATGAGCGGGCGACATTCGCGATGCGCGAAACGCACAGCCTGCGCATAATCCTCCAGCCATCCGTTACCATTGCGACGATTCTCGAATGCGTTGGTGATACCCTCAATCTCCTTATCCGGATTGTCCGGATCCGTGAAATACACTTCACCTTCAGCCCCGTTATCAATCCTCTCCAGCTCCTCCGACGTCGTTACATTGTAATTGATGGCATTGGGATCACCGGTCCCGGGAATCAGTGGATTCCCCATCTGCGGCATCGTGTCCTCATAACCCATCAGCGGATTACGGGGGCGCGTTTTTTCCTCCGCTTTTTTTTCCCACAGCGAACAGGAGCCCAGCACTGCGGGAAGCAGCAATAGCAGTACTATACGATGCGCGTTCATGCAGAAGGTTCGGCTCGCTTTACCGCCTGCCAGGCAGCCTCCATGCGATCAGCAGAGGCTTCCTTCAAGTCGACACCCTCCTGTTTCAGGATGCGTTCCATGGCATTGAAGCGACGTTCAAACTTACGATTTGCCGCATCCAGAGCCAGCTCCGGGTCCACTCCGCGACGGCGGCAGAGATTGACAATAACAAAGAGTAAATCACCCAGTTCCTCCTGCACATGAGGATCATCATCCGGCAGCTCCAGAGTCTCGGCCACCTCGTCAGTCTCCTCTCGAATCTTGTCAACCACCCCGGCATGATCAGGCCAGTCGAAGCCGACCTTGGCTACTTTTTTCGTGATTTTATACGCCCGCAGCATCGAGGGGAGCCCCTTACCGCAATCCTGAAGATACGGTTTATCCTCAATAGAATGCTCCCGGCGTTTGATCTGATCCCACTGCGTCAACACGCCTTCCGTATCGCGCACCTCAGACTGAGCAAAAACATGAGGGTGGCGGCGAACAAGCTTATCAGCCAGTTCACAGGCTATTTCGGAAAGTCCGAATCCGGCATCAGGGTTTTCCCTCGTAAGCTCGGCATGGAAAATCACCTGCAGCAACACATCGCCCAGCTCTTCACGCATGTGAGCCCAGTCTCGAGAGCGTATGGCGTCAATACACTCATAGCACTCTTCCAGCAAGTTGCTGATGATAGAATCATGTGTCTGCTCGGCATCCCAGGGGCAGCCGCCGGGCTGCCGCAGGCGGTGCATGATTGCCACTGCGCGTTCCACCTGCCGCTCGGGTTCGCGGCAGTGAATCATCTCCTCATCCGTCATCATTTCTCAAGCCTTCCCATGCGGGGATTTCTGCCATGGAACCCGCGTGTGTGGTTCGCCGGGCGGGTCTTACCAATAAGCGCCGGACATTCCTTGCGTTCGTTGGTAGCCTTTCCGGCCAGGATATCGTCAATGTGTTCCACCATACTCCAGGAAACGCGGCGCCGCTGGTACTTACGCCAGAGGAGATCGCGCAACGCCTGCCATATTTCCGTCGTAAAATCCGCCGGGGAGAACTCCACCTCATCGCGCTGGCTGCGCCCCACCTTAGGCGCCACCATCAGCTGCCACCATCCTCCGAAATACTGAGCCTCGTAGATAACCTTATTGCCCTCAACATCCTTATCCTGCCAGGAGAACTTTTCCATATGCGGTATTTCTGTAAAAAATCAGCGACTCCGGCGCCCACGCAGCTCGCGGTTGATGCGGTTCACATCGTCACGCATGGTAGGGGTAATCTCGCGGGCACCGGCTCCACCCGCATTCAGCGAAATGATGAGCGGTTTCGAGCGATTCCCTTGATTATCATACTTATAGATAACGCGCTGCACCAGCTTGAGACCGGGATGCGAGTACATGCGCTCCTCCACCAGCCGCGCACGGCTGTCGTAGCCGTATGAGACCTTGTAGATGATATTCTTTTTTGTACTATCGTAGATAATGCAGCTTACCAGCTGCCCGTACTTACCCTCTGTATAATCATTCACCGCCGCCAGGCGTCCGCTGGCAGTATAGGACGAACAGCGCATCCCTCGCCATCCGGCCTGGCGCTGGTAGATGGAGCGAGAGCCATCCGGGTGGCGTATCACGCGCACCATATCGCCACTTTCCGTCAGGTTGACGCCCTGCCCCTGCACCGGCTGCAGACCGGCCAGCACACAAACAAAACCTGAGCAAAGCGATACGATGAGCTTCTTCATGGGTGGTATTGTACCCATTTCGGCCACGTAAGGCAAGCGCAAAGCATGTCGTAGCATACGCGGCACCGGCATTAACCCGAGAGAATCATTCAGTCATTGACGACATCCATCAGTTCCTTGAGTCGCGCATAGGCTCCGCTCTTGAAGCTGAAGCTCAGGCGAGGAAGCTTCGCCAGCATCGGCTCGGGGTCAGAATCATCACCATCGACGTTCTGCTCCAGATCCGACAGAGGCATCAGATCCGCAAAGTCAGCCTTAATCCAATCCAGTAACTCCTGCGATGCCGGATTATTCAGACGAATCACCACCTTTTTCCCCTCGAAGTAATAGGAGTGAAAACGACTGTAAAAACGGGCGATATACCCATAGGCATCTTCCGCGCTCTTACTCACGTACAGCAGGCTCATATCCTCCGGCGAAATCAGGTGGTCAGCCAACAATTCCTTACTGGCAAACCTCATCCAACGCGCCCAGAACGTCTCTCCCGGCGGATCCAGTAAGACCACGGGGAAAATGGTGCATTTGCCGGTCTGCATCAGCGTCACCGTTTCAAAGATTTCATCCATTGTCCCGAATCCCCCCGGAAACGCGACCAATGCGTGCGTCTGTTTCAACAGATTGAGTTTGCGCGTAAAGAAATAGTAAAAATTCATCATCTTATCACTACCATCAACCACCGGGTTGGGGTGCTGCTCAAAAGGCAGTGTGATGTTCAGGCCAAACGATTTTTCGCGTCCGGCACCCTCATTGGCAGCCTGCATGATACCCGGGCCACCACCGGTAATAATCATGTAACCATGCTCCGATGCCAGCCGGGCAAAATCCACTGCCTGCCTGTAGCTGGCCTCGTGAGATTTGGTACGCGCGGAACCAAAGCAGGTAATCTTGCGCACATTACGGTAAGGGTGGAACATCTTATCCGCCACGAACAACTCATCCAATGACGTGTTCATGATTTCCAATTCATGCTCACCCAGTTCACTGGCAGCAGCATTCATCACCGTAGCCAGCATCTGCAATATCGTCTCAGGATCGTGCTTACCACAAAACCGACGAGAGAGATCATACAGATTGGCATCCAGTACAGGATTTCCCGTACTGATCGGAATGGTGAACCCCGACGGCCGCTCAGCCCTGCTATTCAAATCACGCGATGCAAGAAATTCCGGCTTACTCATACTGATACTATGCCTCAAATGCGAGACATTGTCACGAAAAAAAACACAATCCGATAAATTACTCGATTTCATCGTTTGCTTGTGCTACCATGTGCGCATCATCCAACAATCAACATAGCCCACCCCTGCATTCTCAATGAAATCATTATGAGCAAGACAACCTCAAAAAGGCAATCAAACCTGGAACTCCTGAGAATAATCAGTATGTTACTGATTATTCTACAGCATTATTTCTTGCATGGCATTCTGATTCCGGCCGATGAAGCAACAGCGGCAGCTCTTCACACAACACATGATTATTACTGGATTAAATTCCTGAGCACCTGGGCCGAAATAGGCGTCAACTGCTTCGTCTTGATAACAGGGTATTTTATGATCAGAAGTCAATTTACCCTGAAAAAATTCCTTATTCTATGGAGCGGTATATTTTTCTACTCCATTGCGTATCTGCTACTAACCCTGGTGCTGAACCCCGGAAATCAGAATCCGGATTTTCCGGCCATTGGAATTTCCACAACTCTCATGGCTTTGTTTCCTATCCTGAGCTATGAATATTGGTTCCTGTCAACCTATATCATCCTCTGTGCATGCACACCTCTCCTCAACAAATTACTGATCGGCTTAACAAAAACGCAATTTCAGGCATTTGTGGCAGGTATGATATTCATTCAGGTGTTTTTTCATGAAGGTGATTTCTTCCGCTTCCTGACCCTATACACAGTAGCCGCCTATATCCGGCTCCATCTTTCTCCTTCAACGTGGGCTCGGAAATATATATGGGGGATATTCATCCTGAGCACATCAGTCCTACTTCTATTCTGTTACTGCCAGGAGTTTTTCACTCTCAGGCAGTCAACACCTCGAGTTATCCAATTTATTCAAACCCACTGTCTGGCCGAAACATCTCTTACCGTACTGGTATTATCCATATCACTCTTTGCGCTATTCCTGAGAAGCGATATAGGTTCCAAGCCATCTATCAACACCGTCGCCTCCTGCACTCTGGGCGTCTACCTGATACATGACAACCCGTTTATACGACAGGCTCTGTGGAAAAATATGGGCAATCTGGACTGGGCAACTTCACCCTATTTATATTTGCATTGTGCAGTTTGTGTAGTTGGAATCTTTATCGCATGCACGATCATCGATTATCTGCGAAAAATAGCGATTGAACCTACTTTCAAATTACTCATCGATAAGGCCATCATACCGTGCATACAACAAACTGTAGCAATCCTGAAAAAGCCTCTCAAACGAGTCCTTCATCTCGACTGAAAATGATGAATAAAACAGGCATCCGGCCTGTTCATAGCCCGGATGCCTGTTTTCTACAGAGGCTTTCTGCCTGTTTATAATGCCGCGATGATGGCATCGCCCATGCCAGCGGTGCCGACACGGATTTCGCCCTCAGCGCCGGTAGCCAGGTCACCGGTGCGGTAGCCGGCGGCAATGACACGACGCACCGCGCGGTCAACGTCGTCAGCAGCAGCTGTTTCCCGGCAGGTGTAGCGCAGCATCATCCCCATGGAAAGAATCTGGGCAATGGGGTTGGCGATACCCTTCCCGGCGATATCGGGAGCCGAGCCGCCGGAGGGTTCATACAGGCCAAAGAAGCTTTCCGAGCCCCCACAGAGAGACGCACTGGGCAGCATTCCCAGTGAACCACAGACGATAGCCATCTCATCAGTCAGTATATCGCCGAAGGTATTCTCCGTCACCAGTACATCAAACTGCCCGGGATGACGAACCAACTGCATGGCGGCATTATCCACGTACATATGGGACAGCTCCACATCCGGGTACTCAGCGGCAATGGTGTTCATCACCTCGCGCCACATGACAGAAGACGCCAGCACATTGGCCTTATCCACGCTGCACAGCTTCTTGCTGCGGCCACGAGCAGCCTCAAACGCCACACGGGCGATTCGCTCCACCTCACTCTTCTTGTACACCAGAGTATCGATACCCACAATTTCACCATCGCGCTCGCCGTAGAACTTGGGCTCGCCGAAGTACATACCGCCCGTCAGCTCACGCACACAGAGGATATCGAAGCCATGGGGAATCAGAGACGTCTTGATGGGGGAAGCCTCCACCAGTTCCGGCAGGCAGATACCCGGACGCAAATTGGCGTAGAGCGAGAAATGCTTGCGGAGCGGCAGCAGGGCACCGCGTTCCGGTCGCTCATCAGGAGGCAGCGTATCCCACTTCGGGCCGCCAACCGAACCGAACAAAATCGCATCAGCCGCTTCACAAGCCGCCAACGTTTCTGCCGGCAGCGCCTTGCCACAGTTATCAATGCCGGCACCACCCACATAGCAGGCGGTGCGCTCCGTAGCAAAACCATGCTTCTTTTCCAGAGCATCCAGCACGCGCAGAGCCTGCTCCATCACCTCGGGCCCGATGCCGTCGCCCGCCAGTACTGCGATTTTATAGGTATTCATGTCCGGCGGCAAGTTTACCCCCGTCCCCTTTGTTTGTCAAGAGAATGAAGTGTGCACACCCCTGATGAACACAGAAGAGCAGGCTCTCGTGCGGGAGAACCTGCTCTTGTGTAAAAAACGAATGCTTATCCGAAAAGCTTAAGCCTCGGGGGCAACATTGACGCGGCGACCTTCGCGATCGAAGAACACACGACCGTCAACGAGGGAGAAAATCGTGTAATCGCGGCCCATGCCCACACCCTTACCGGGCTTGAACTTGGTACCACGCTGGCGAACGATGATGTTACCGGCGATGACAGCCTGACCACCGAACTTCTTCACGCCGAGGCGCTTGCTGCGGGAGTCGCGACCATTGCGGACGGAACCTTGACCTTTCTTATGTGCCATGACTTGTAAAAATCGATATAGGGGTTAATAATCAGGCGTTGATAGCGGTAACCTGCACCTTGGTGAGAGCGGCGCGGAAGCCCTTCTTCTTGTGGAAGCCCTTGCGGCGCTTGAACTTGAAAGCGACACCCTTAGCGCCGCGAGCCTCGGGATCCAGCACCTTGGCCGTCACCGTTGCGCCGGCCACCGTGGGGGTGCCAACCTTCGTTGCCTCGCCATCCTCAACCAGAAGCACCTGGTCGAACGTGGTCTCGCCATCCTTCTCCAGCCCGGCGATGCGATCCACGGTGAGCACGTCACCGACCGTCACGCGGTACTGCTTGCTGCCGGAAGTGAAAACTGCGTATGCCATAATTCGTTAGTGTTTTGAGTTTGTCCCGCTCGATGCGGGCTGGCACATTATAATCATCATCCGTCTTTTGGCAAGAAAAATTTCATCATTTTCTCAACTTTTTGTAAAAAAATTTTATTTTTATGTCAGATAGGGGGACAAAATACGGGACAAAAGGCTTGCAAATGGGCAGTGAGTGTATTATAGTCGCGCGCGTTATGTCAGAACGCAAGAACCCGTATCCTTTTGATGTATTTGAACCCAAGTGGCAAGGCATCTGGGACAATGAGAAAACTTTCAAGACCCTGAACCCCGGTGAAGCCGGGTTCGACTCCTCCAAGCCGAAGTGCTATATCCTGGACATGTTCCCCTACCCCAGCGGGGCAGGTCTGCACGTGGGTCACCCGGAGGGCTACACCGCCACGGATATCGTGAGCCGCTACAAGCGCATGAACGGTTTCAACGTACTGCACCCCATGGGTTGGGACTCCTTCGGCCTGCCGGCGGAGCAGTACGCCATCAAGACCGGGCAGCACCCCTCCATCACCACCTACGCCAATATCGACACCTTCCGTCGCCAGCTCAAGATGCTGGGCTTCTCCTACGACTGGGACCGCGAGATTGCCACGACTGACCCTCGCTATGTGCGCTGGACGCAGTGGATTTTCCTGCGTCTCTACAACTCCTACTACAATGAGGAACTGAAGAAGGCCCGCCCGGTGAGCGAGCTGGAGGAGCAGGGCTGGACCCGCGAACAGATTGACAATGTGCGCCTGGCCTACGTGGCAGAGGGCATGGTGAACTGGAGCCCGGATATGGGCACGGTGCTGGCCAATGAGGAAGCAGAGGAATGGAAGAGCAAGGGCCACATTGTGGAGCGCCGCAAGCTGCGCCAGTGGATGCTGCGCATCACCGCCTATGCGGAGCGTCTCATCGATGAGCTGGAGCCGCTGGACTGGCCGGAGAGCATCAAGCTGTTGCAGCGCAACTGGATTGGTAAATCCACCGGTGCGGAGGTGAACTTCAGCTGCGGCGAGCACACCATCACGGTCTACACCACCCGCCCGGACACGCTGTTCGGCGCCACGTACATGGTGCTTTCCCCGGAGCATGAGCTGGTGGCACAGATTACCACCCCGGAGCAGAAGGCAGCCGTGGTAGCCTACCAGGCAGCGTGTGCCGCCAAGAGCGACCTGGAACGCACGGACCTCTCCAAGGAGAAGACGGGCGTGTTCACCGGCGCCTATGCCACCAACCCCGTGAACGGCAATCAGGTACCCATCTGGATTGCAGACTACGTGCTGACGGGCTACGGCACCGGTGCCATCATGGCCGTGCCGGCACACGACAGCCGCGACTTCGAGTTCGCCACCAAGTTCAACCTGCCCATCATCCAGGTGGTGCAGCCGGATGATGCCGATACCCCCTGGCAGGACTTCTGCGGGTATGACGGCACCATGGTCAACTCTGCCCACTTCAATGGGCTGCCCGTGCCGGAAGCCAAGGCCAAGATGATTGCCTGGCTGGAGGAGATGGGCTACGGCTGCGGCAAAGTGAACTACAAGCTGCGCGACTGGCTGTTCAGCCGCCAGCGCTACTGGGGCGAGCCCTTCCCCATCGTCTGGAACAGCGAGGACGGCAATCACTACGCCATCCCGGAGAGCGAGCTGCCCCTGCTCCAGCCGGAGATGGAAGACTTCAAGCCCAGCGGTGACCCCCGCGGCCCGCTGGTGAAAGCCACCTCCTGGATTCAGTACTCCGACACCTTCACCCGCGAGACCAACACCATGCCGCAGTGGGCCGGCTCCTGCTGGTATTACCTGCGCTATCTTGACCCCACCAACGACAACGCCTTTGTTGACCCCGAGGTGGAAAAATACTGGATGGGCGGTAACAATCCCGGCGGTGTTGACCTGTATGTGGGCGGCACAGAGCACGCCGTGCTGCACCTGCTCTATGCCCGTTTCTGGCACAAGGTGCTCTACGACTACGGTCTGGTCACCACCAATGAACCCTTCAACAAGCTCGTCAACCAGGGACTCATCCTGGGTGAGGACAGCCAGAAGATGTCCAAGAGCCGCGGCAACGTGGTGAACCCGGACGACATCGTGCGCGAATACGGCGCTGATTCCCTGCGCATGTACGAGATGTTCATGGGGCCGCTCAAGGAAGTGAAGCCCTGGCAGACCAAGGGTGTGGAGGGCATCAGCCGCTTCCTGGCTCGCGTGTGGCGTCTCGCCATGGTGGAGAACCAAGAGGGCGAGTGGGTGCTGTCCGACAACATCCGCGAAGCTGACAGCGGCGTGACCCCGGTTCGCAAAGAGGTCCACAAGACCATCAAAAAGGTGACGGAAGACATCGAGAGCATGAGCTTCAACACAGCCATCTCCAAGATGATGGAGTGTGTGAATGCCATGTACACCGCGCTCAAGGACAATGCGGGCATCTGCCTGGCAGACTATGTGAGCCTGCTGCATGTGCTCAACCCCTACGCACCGCACCTCACGGAAGAGCTCTACAGCATCCTGCAGCAGCGTTTCGCATCCCTGCCCGCCTGCCAGCTCTGCCAACAGACCTGGCCGACCTGGAATCCCGAATATCTGGTGGAAAACACGAAGGAAATCGTCATCCAGGTGAACGGCAAGCTGCGTGACAAGATTACCGTGGCAGCCGATGCACCCAAGGAAGAGGTCGAAGCCGCCGCGCTGGCCTCCTCCCGCGTGCAGGAGCACACCGCCGGCAAGACCATCCGCAAGGTCATCGTGGTGCCCGGACGTCTGGTCAACATCGTGGCCAACTGATACCGCTCCACCCACCCCTTTCATCCCCCGTCGGATATCCTGCCGACGGGGGATTTTCCATTCCTGCGGGGGCAGCGACACGTTTTTTATATTCAGCGCAGGAAGCGCATTCGTATTCTTGACCCACGGACAGGAGGATGATAGAATACCGTGTAGTTATGAGTCCGGTTTGCCTTTCTCCGATTGTATTGAAGCACGTATCGGTTCTGCCCTTGCAGAACAATGTCTATCCCCTGCTGGCACTGGGGGTGAAGGCCACACAGGCGCTGGCAGACGTCGACGTGGAGATTGATTATTCACCGGCCTATGTCCAGCCTCAAGTGTGCCGAGTGGAGCGACTGGAGGCGGGAGAGAGCGTTGCGCTTTCTCTACCCATGTCAGGCTACGAACATGAGAAGCTGATGCAGCTTACAGAACCGATACCGGGCAACATACGGATTACGGTAACATCAGACGGAGCCCCCCTCCTGCAGGAGGAGCTGACAATTCATTGGCACCCGCATGACACCTGGGTAGGCGGCCATCAATTTCCGGAGCTGCTGGCCGCGCTGGTGCGACCGAACGATCCGGCAATCGGCCTGCTGCTGTCCCGTGCGGAGGAAGAGTTGCAATCGCTCGGCATGACCACAGGCCGGAACGGCTACGCCCTGCCCCGCAGCGGCATCATCAACCGCCTGCATGCCATCTGGAACACGGTGAGCCACTCCGGCATCAGCTACGCCCTGCCCCCGGAGAGCTGGATGGATGACGGACTGGGACAGCGGGTGAGACTGCCCTCCACCATTCTGGGTAAAAACTGCGGCACCTGTCTGGACACCACGCTGATGCTGGCCGCGCTGGTGGCACAGGCCGGGTTCAATCCCATCGTCATTCTCGTGAGAGGGCATGCGTACATGGGTGTGATGCTTCGGGATGCGTCACTGCCCACGGTGGTGGTGCGGGAAGCCGCCACCATCCGCAATCTGCTGCAGCTGGAGGAGCTGTTACTGATGGAGACTACCCAGCTCACAGGCTCGGCCACCGGCAAGCCGGTCACCTTCACCGAAACGCAGGCAACAGGACGCGCCAACATCACGAAAGTGGCGGATGATGACTACTTTCTGGCGCTGGACATCGTGCGTATCTGGTCCACGGGCATTCACCCTATCGCCGCCACGTATGAAGAGCTGCTAGAGGGGAATGTGCTGCCGCAGAAAAAACGCACGGCTGCGGCAGACGATTCTTTCCTGCCGGAAGAAAGCGCCGCGAGCCTGGAGGAAGCGGAATCGCTGGTGGAAGCCCGCCCGCGCAGCCGGATGGAGACATGGCAGCTCAAGCTGCTGGATTTATCACTGCGCAACAACCTGCTCAATACCCGCATGAGCAGCAGTCGGCAAATCGGCCTCTGCATCCCCGATGTAGCCCGCTTCGAAGACAAACTGTCACGCAACGGCGCTTTCCGTATCAAGCCCATCCCAGAAACGCTCACCACCAAACTGGCTCGCAACGAAAGCGACACCCAACCGGAGCTGCTGCGCAACATGCAGCAGGAGCTGGCCGAAGAGATGTTCAGCAAGAACGAACTGCTGGCCACAGACGGTAAAAAAGCGCATTCCGAAGACCACCTGCGCCGCAGCCTGCAAAGCATCTATCTGGCAGCGCGGCATGATATGGAAGAAAGCGGCTCCAACACGCTCTATCTCGCCTGCGGGTTCCTGAAATGGTATCGCCGGGGGGATGACTCCAAGCCCCTGCTGGCACCGGTTCTGCTCATCCCGGTGAAGCTGACTCGCCCGAGCGTGAAGGCAGGCTTCACCCTGCGGAGCGCAGATGAGGAAACGCGCATCAACCTCACGCTGCTGGAGCTGCTCAAGACGGAGTTCGCCCTGCGCATTCCCGAGCTGGAGGGCGATTTGCCCACCGATGCCAGCGGGCTGGATGTGCCGCAGATTTTCACCCTGCTGCGCCGCGCCATCCGCGAGCTGCCGGGCTGGGAGGTGACGGAGGATTGCTCCCTAGGCATCTTCTCGTTTACCAAGTACCTCATGTGGAAAGACATGGTGGATCGCCGGGAGGCGCTCCTGAAAAACCCGGTCGTGGCACACATTGCCTCCTCCGAGCGCAGTACCTTCCCGGAACAGGGCGATTTTCCCGAGCCCTCCACGCTGGATGCAGAGGTAGACCCGCGCAAGGTATTCACCCCGCTCTCATCTGACTCCTCGCAGCTTTCTGCCGTGCTGGCCGCCGCTAGGGGGAAGAGCTTTGTCCTCATCGGGCCGCCCGGTACCGGCAAGAGCCAGACCATCGCCAACATGATAGCCCACTGTCTGGGGCATGGCAAAACCGTCCTCTTCGTGGCTGAAAAATCTGCCGCTCTCTCCGTAGTGCACCGCCGGCTCAAACGCATCGGGCTCTCCGAATTCTGTCTGGAGCTGCATTCCTCCAAGGCCAACAAGAAAGATGCCATTGCCCAATTCCGCACCGCCATTGATGCCGCCACCCGCCCGATGCCCGACACGGACTGGGGCAACACGGTGGACACCATGGCCACGCTGCGACACACGCTCAACCTCCTGCCCCACGAGCTGCACCGCCCGCAGAGCGATGGCCGCAGCCTGTATGATGACATCAGCCTGCTGGCCGAGGAGGGAGACGCCCCCACCTTCACCCCCACCACGGATGCCCCGCTGGAAATGACAGCCACCCGCCGGGAAGAGCTCTGCGCTCTGGCGCAGAAATTGGCACTGTACTACAGCCCCGTGGCAGATATGCTGCGCGGAGCGGCCGCCGCCGTCTGTACCACCGCCTATTCCTTTGAATGGGAGGAAAAACTGGCGGCGGCGCTGCAACAGATGATTGACCTGCGCAGAGAGGCCGCCGTTATCTACCGCGAGCTGACTGCCGCCCTCGGCCCGGAAGCCGCCGACCTGCCACCGGAGGGCGCTTACGCGCTCAGCGGTCTGTTCAGCGGCTTGTGCGGGCGCAGAAGCGCCGACTACAGCTGCCTCTGCCCGCCCCATGCCTCTTCCTCGCTGGCGAAAATGGAAAAAATCGTATCCGCCGCCGCAGACTATCGCGAGCAAGCCGCCGGGCTTTCCCTCCCCTACCCGGAGAGTGCCCCGGATGATGCGGAGCTGGAACTCCGCTACGCCGGGTGGAAGAAAGCGCAGCTCTCCAACTTCATCTTCCGTTTCTTCGGGGTACGCAAGGCTCGCAAATACCTGCAAGTACTGGCATTCAGCCCGAATGAACCGGACTGCCGCAACGATTTTGAACGACTCCTGGCCATGAAGGCTGCCCGAGCCGATATCCTCCGCAACTCCTCCCCGGAAATAGAGGTGCTGCACAGGGGAACTGCCACCACCGCAGAGGAACTGACCCATGCCCGCAGGCTGGCGGGGCACGCCGCGCACGGTTCCCTGCCGTCGGCGCTCGTGCAGCGGCTGCTCTCCTCCCCCGCCCTGCAGGACACACTCCGCCCGCAGCTGGATGCCTGGAAGCGGCTCGATGATGCCTACTCTGCTCTGGAGCAGGAGGTTTCCGGTCTCATCCGCTGCCCGGTGGAGGATTTGCCGCAGCACGGTGCCGACTGGCGCGGCCTGCTGGATCAGCGCCCCCGCTGGCGCGAGCTCACCCTCTGGAACAAGGTGGCAGAGGAAGCCCGCAACACCGGCGCCGATGCCCTCGCAGAGCTGCTGCGCGATGAAGCCGTAGAGCCGCAACAGCTGGAAACTGCGCTGCGGGTAAATCTGGCCCGCCGCAGGCTCCGCGCCGCTGCCGACAACGTGGCCGTGCTCAACGAGTTCACTCCCCACGCGCACGAGGATGCTATTGACCGCTACGCCGCACAGGATGCCTCCCTGCTCCGGCTCACTACCGCCCACGTGCGCGAGCTGCTGGCCAAACGCGCCGCAGGCATTGCGGAGTACGGGCGGGAAATTGCCGTCCTGCAACGCGAAATCGCCAAGCAACGCGCCCACATCCCCTTGAGAAAGCTGCTGGAAGCCGTACCGAATGCCGCCGCGCTGCTCAAACCCTGCATGCTCATGAGCCCGCTCTCCGTCGCCCAATACCTCACGCCGGAATCCGCTCCCTTTGATGTGGTCATCTTCGACGAAGCCTCCCAGATTCCCGTCTGGGATGCCATAGGTGCGCTGGCTCGCGGCAAAAATGCCATTGTGGTGGGTGATCCGCGCCAGATGCCCCCCACCAGTTTTTTCTCCCGCAGCAAGGAAGATGCCGACGATGACAGCGAGGTGGAACACGACATGGAAAGCATCCTGGACGAATGCATTGCCTGCGGTATCCCGGAGCTGAACCTCACCTGGCACTACCGCAGCAAGGCAGAAAGCCTCATCGCCTTCTCCAACCACCACTACTACGACGGGAAACTCACCACCTTCCCCGCCCCGGTCTCCACGGACACGGCGCTGCAATACCACTACGTGGAAAACGGTATCTACCAACGCGGAGCAGGCAAGCGCATCAACCCGGTGGAAGCCCGCGCCCTCGTGAACCACGTGCTGACCACCCTCCGCAGCCCGGGATTCCGATACACGGAGGCCAGCAGCATCGGCATTGTCACCTTCAACATGCAGCAGCAGCGGCTCATTGAGGATATGCTGGAAGAGGAGCGGGCAAAGGATGAATCGTTGGAGCCCTATTTCTCTGAATCCAACAGCGAGGCCATCTTCGTCAAAAACCTCGAAAACGTGCAGGGCGATGAACGCGGCGTCATCTACTTCTCTACCACCTACGGCCCGGATGAACAGGGGCTCGTATCCATGAACTTCGGCCCGCTCAACCTCGTGGGCGGTGAACGCCGACTCAACGTGGCCATCACCCGCGCCCGCAACGGCATGCACGTCTTCACCTCGCTCAAACCGGAAAGCATCGACCTGAACCGCACCCGCGCCCGTGGTGCGGCTGACTTCCGCAGCTTCCTGGAATGCGCCCGCATGGGTGCCGGCAAGTTCTTCAGCACGCGGGCGACAGATTCCACCGACACAGAACAACTGGCCCGCGCCGTGCGAAGAGAACTGGAAGCCCGCGGCTGGAACTGCACCGTGAATCTGGGAGTCTCCGGCTACCGCGTGGACATCGCCGTGCATCATCCGGACATCCCGGAGGCAATGCTGGCCGGAATCGTGCTGGATGGCCCGGGCTACGCCGGTGCCAACACCGCCCGTGACCGCGACGTGCTGCGCGGCAGCGTCATGAATGTGCTGGGCTGGCGACTGCTGCGGCTCTGGTCGCTCGACTGGTGGCGCAACCCGCTGGGCTGCATGGATGCCGTGGATGCCCGACTGCGGGAATGGGTGTCCGCCGGCCCCCCGGAACCGCCTGAGCTGCCCTCCCTGCTGCCGGATGCAGAGGAGAAACCCGGAGAAACGGCGCACCCGTCTGCCGATACCGCACCGGCGGAGGCTTTGCCCGCCGGCCCCGCTCCCGTTGGCGAGGAATACCGCGAATACACCCGCGAACTCACCCACCTGAGCCGCATCCGCGACAACACGCTCGCCAACTCCCTGCTGGAGTTGGTACAAATGGAAGGCCCTGTCCTGCAGAGCCGCGTCTTCAGCCGCATCGGCAAACTCTCCGGCACCGTCATGAACGCCACGGCCCGCACCATCCTCAGCTCGAAAATCGAGTATCTGCTGCGCAGCGGACATCTGGCAGCCACAGACGAACCCACCCCGGACGGCGAAACCGACCGCACCCTGTACCAGCCGGATACCCCCGCCGCCCGGCTTCGCACCCGGGGCACCCGCGACTGGGTCGAAATCCCCGCCTCAGAATTCCGACTGCTGGCCGAGCAGCTGCGCGCCCACCTCTGCTGTCTCAACGGCTGCGACGAGCATCTCCGCGCCATTATGGCCTTCTATCGCATCACCCGCATGAATAAGAAGTTCCGTGATTTTATCCTGAACATTCTCCGGAGTTGACCGCAGAGGCTGCCCCTCATTCGGCAAACTCATGAAAGACACGGAGGACGCGATAGCGCGTATACAGCCGGGCAACATCCTCCGGGGTATCGCCGTCCTCGTTGCAGACAGATCTGTCAGCACCGGCTTGCAACAACAGCCGCACCATATCGGACTGATTATGGAGCACTGCCTCGTGTAAGGCCGTGTTGCCGTATCTGTCGCGGGCATTGATATCGCCGCCATGCTTCAGTATGGCAGCTACGCACTCCGGTTTATCCCTAAACTGCATTTTGTGCAGCAGAGTTTCTCCGAGTTCATCCCTCATGTTGACATCAATACCTGCCTCCAGCAACAGCTCCAGCTCCGCAAGCGTACCACAATTGAAGACGGCATCAGGCGTTATCTTCGCGCCATTCTCCAGAAGAAAACGGAGGAGTTCCGTTTCCCCGGTCCAGACAGCTCGCGCCAGCAGCGTTTCATCTGCCAGCGGTGCATTGATATCGCCGTATGCCTCCAGCAGGATGGGGTACACTTCCTTCTCCACCATGCCAAAAGTATCGGCTATATCCTCACGCCACTCAGGCGTCTCCCCCGTGCCGACCTTCAGCCTGTCCCGAAGCAAGGACGTATCAAAAGCCACACGACAAGGTTTCAGGCTGTTGAGCGGCAACCCGGCATCCAGGAGCAGCCTGACCACGTCGGCTCGTTCTGCCGTCAGTGCCATGGACAACGCCTTTTCCTTCTGCGCCTCCGTGGCCGATGCGAGCACCACCGCGAGCTCCTCCACAGTGCCGAACTGAGCCAGATACACAGCCTCACCCACCTTCTTCCGTAAGGCGGCCTCATCTGCCCCGGCAGCCACCAGCACCCGGTAGACCTCACGATGAGCAGCATCAAATGCCACTTCCAGCGGGGTCACGCCATTGCCATCTGCCTGATTCAGCGAAAAACCGGCCTCTTTCAATACCTGCACCAGTGGCGTGATATCTGTTTCTGCTTCGCCGCAACCGGCGTGAACGATGTTGCCCGGCTGTACATCAGCCTCGGCCAGAGACACCCCGGACTGAAGCAGGGCTCTGACCAGAGCCGTCTTATTGCGCGAAATCGCTCGTTCCAGCATCGAGATCCTCAACTGAGGATGTATTTTCTCCGCATTCAGGAGATTCAGCAGCTCCTGCTCCCTGCCCTCATAATGCCGCAGCAGTGCTGAACAGAGGGAATAGAGGTCATATCCGTCCTCCTTATCTTCCCCCGGCTGCAATCCGCAGAGGAGCAGGTATTCCGTCATCTCGGCCGACAGCTCATCCCACTCCGGAGCACCGGTACCGCTCAACGGTGGCAGCGGTGCCCCGTTTTCCACCAGAAATCGCACCATCGACAACTCTCCGCAGTTGTCCGCAACCTCCGCAATCAGCGTACTCTCATCCACTTCTCTTTCGGCATCCTGCGGGGTCAATCCATACTCCAGCAGCAGACGTACGACTTCTTCATTGCCGAGACAGGCGGCACACCTGAACAGCTGCTTTGCCGCTCCGCTCCGTGCAGGATTTGCCCCGAGCTGCAGCGCCAGGCGAAGTTGCAGAGGTACATCCGTCAGGCCACATCGTGAGGGCAGCAACCCCTCCGGCACCAAGAACACCACACTCACAACGGCAGACAGTACCAGAAAACAGACATACAGGAAGATATTACGGAATGCTTTCATAGAAGGTAGTATAAAAGAATCGGCACCTGTCCGGCGAGCGGACAGGTGCCTTGCTCAAATCAGCATTTACTTGCGCAGGATAACATCCAGGCGGGTATAGAGGCGGTCATCAGCGATGACGGAGGCGCCAATCACACGTTCCACGTATGTGTCAGCCGCGCGAAGCGCCTCGGCAATCTCCGCGAGTTCAGCAGCTCGCTCCTCCTCACCACAGGCTCGGACAGTAGCGGAGACTCGCTCGAAGATGCGAGCCGTGGGTTCGAAACGCAGCTGAACGACGCAACCGGGCAGCGGCATCGTGCCCGTAGCCGATGCTGCCAGACGGCTGTTGTACTCAGCAGAGGTACCTACCACCAGAGCCGAGTCGCTCACCAGAGCACCGGGGGTCATAAGCCCCGAGCACGGGCACTGTGCGGGCATCTGCAGCGTGTAGGCCGTACCGCCGGCTACCTCGGAGCTGCTCACGGCGGGCAACTCGCACTTCTTGTTGCACTCGCTCTTGGCGCGGACATCCTCGGCCACCTTCACCAGGCGGTTCCAGCCATCGGTCAGAGCCGCGCGATCACGCACCGGCGAATAGGCTGCGATGTTGACCTCCTGCGAGGCCGCGGGAGCGGCAACAACCAGAGTACTGCTGCCGGTCAGAGCTCCGGACATCGTTCTGATAGCCGCATCAGCCGCTTCAACATCGACCTTATAGCTCAGGCAGCGATCCAGCGCCTGCGTGGCCTCGCTCTGCTCCGCTTCACGGAGGGTCTTGACATATCCCGTCGTCACGGCTTCCAAAGCGCCCAGCGTGCCCTCAACATTCACCTCGGGGCCGCCCTGCACAGGAGCAAACTCCATGCAGAAAGCCACGTCCGGATCCGTCAGCAGAGCGGGCTGCTTCATGAGAGCCGGGCCGAAGCTCGACCCATGAGCATCCTGCACCGCCTCCAGATGCACATCCTCATCCATCCACACATAGAGCTGAGATGGTGTGTCGGAAGCCGGGAAGAATTCCTTTATCTGCGACAGCAGGAACTCCACCCCATCGGCAGCTGCAACACCGGGCCGTCCGAAAGCGGGGCTCTGAGCCGCCAGCTGTCGGAAGACGCCGGAGACGAAGGCGCCCATCTGCTCAATCGAAGCCATCGACGAATCATTGTTCGCCTTTTCCAGAGCCGGGCTGAGGGAAGCGACTACCAGCGTCTTATCGTTGATACGAGCGTTCTGCAGATCAGCCTTGGCCAGCACAGACTCGGCGGGAGAGGCGGGCACCACCGCCTGAGCCGGGTCAGCGCACAATATAGCTGTCAGTTTTGTGCCGTCCAGCTTGTACATCAGATAGGCGGCAAGCTCTTTTTCCCCTTCAGGAGCCGGAATGTTCACCGGAAGCTTGATACCCTGCATCCCATTGTGGCTCACCACATTATCCGGGGATTCCTGCATCATCTGCCCCATGCCGATACCGACCAACATCTGCATCAGACCTACGGCCTCCTGCTTCACCGTCATCGCCAGATAGACGGGGGCGACCTGCAGCTTCTGCAGCGCGCTCTTCAGCGCCTCTTCACTCTGCTTCATCTGCTCGGCACTCTGCGCCTCGATAACACCGCTGACGGGCTCGTCGGTATGCAGTTTCCAGTTATTTGCAATAGCGAGAGTACTCTCGGCAGAGCTGGCTTTCTGCAACAGCGGCAGCAGCTCCTGCAGCAACTGTGCGCCCTGGGCAGAGATACCGATAGCCAGCCCATCCACCCCCGACAGCATAGCCATCTGCGGATCAGCGGTGAGGCCTGACTGGGTAGCCAGCTTGCCCAGATTGGCAAATGCAATGAAAGAATCCGTATCGGCGGGGAGCAGCGCGGCTGCCGACAGCGCAGCAGCACGCTGTTCGGCTGTCATATCCACGACTGCCGGCAGGGTCAGCAGCATCGCCGTATCGGGCATGGGCACTGCGGAAGGAACAGCCGTCTGCCCCCACACGGGAAGAGCCGCGGCCGCCATCATCAAAAGGGTACTTGTCTTCATAACGATTTCATTCTAGCGTTGCAAACCCCTCACGTAAAGCCTTTTTTTATCGGTGACGCACTATATTTCCTCCCGCGCACCACGACAACACCCGATAAACGACAATACGGCATCCCCGCGCCCGGTGCCGACAGGGGATGCGCGCTACGGGCATGCGGTTCGTAAACCTCAGCAATTCATCATCCCGGGTTTCAGCCCGAGGATAGCATCGCGAGCCTCCTGACGCTCGCGGGATAGCTGCTCGTCGGTAGCGCCGAGAGCGCGGAGCACATGGGTGGCCATGGACAAGGCCGATTCTGCCTCACCGGAAAAGACATCGTTGCGGTCGTGGGCCATCAGTTCGCGTGCCGTACGGATGTAGGACGTATTGACCACCACTCGGATATCGGGGTTGATTTCGCGGGCAGCGGCGGTGATATCCGTCGCAGGTGCCCCGGGTGCAGACACCACGATGGCCACCGACTTCTCTGCGCCGGCCGCACGCAGGATGGGGCGCAGTCGTGCATCACCATGAATGGCCCGGATTCCCTCGCCGCCCAGTCGGTCGACGGTATCGACATTCATCTCAATGACCACCACATCCATATCGTACTTACGGAAAATACCGGTCATCAGCCTGCCGCAGGGGCCATAGCCCACCACAATGATGCGGTGGCGGTCTTCCGTTGGCGGAGGCACGATATCGTTCTCTCCCGGTTTGGGCAGGCCTATTCCACGCTTCTCCAGCGCCATGATGAAAATCGGCACAAATCGGTAGCAGGCCGCGTTGATGGTGATAGAGATAATGGCCACACCGGTGATGACATTGACCGCCTCCATCGGCAGAAGCCCATAGGTACCGGCCACCAGTGTCGCCAGAATAAACGAAAATTCACCAATCTGCGAGAGCGATGCACCTACCAGCATAGACTTGCGCATCGATTTACCGAGGAGTCGCACGATACAGAAGGCTCCGAGGGGTTTCACCACCATGGTGGCACCCAGCGTTGCCAGCGCCAACGGCCAATACTCCAGCAGCCCGCCCAGGCTGAATCCCATGCCTACCGATACAAAGAACAGCACCGCAAAGGCATCGCGCATAGGAAGAGCATCAGAGGCCGCGCGGCTGGCAAACTTGCTCTGCCCCACCACCATACCGGAGAGGAATGCCCCGAACTCCATGGACGCGTTGAACACCTTGGCCGACAGCACGGCAATACCCAGCGCCGATACGAGTACCGTGAGGGTGAACAGTTCACTCGACGCACTGCGAGCCACATAGGTGAAGATGGTACGCATGAGCTTGCGCGCCACCAGCGTGACCACCAGCACGAGCCCGGTCAGCTTGATAACCATCCACATGAGGGCCTCGCCCAGCCCCTGCCCGCTGTCCCCGAACAGCACAGGCAGCAGCACCAGCAACACAATGGTGAACATGTCCTCCACCACCAGCCAGCCCAGTGCCGTATAGCCTGCGGGGGTCTGCATCACACGATTATCCGAGAGCACGCGGGTGAGCACCACGGTACTGCTCACGCAGATACAGAGGCCGAATATCAGGCTGTTGAGCCAGGAGGGCTCCCCGATACCGAAGCAGTAATACCCTGCGCCGCCTGCCAGCACCACCAGTGCCATACAGACCAGCGCCCCGGGCACCGCCACGCGCTGCACCGCCATCAAGTCCTTGAAGTGGAACTGCAAGCCCACGCCGAACAGGAGCAACACCACACCGATATGCGAGAAATCCTCCACCACATGGCCATCCACCGGGTCGCCCCACCAGGGCTGCGCGGCTATCATGCCGGCCACCAGGTAACCGACCAGGGGAGAGAGCTTGCAACGCTGCGCCAGAATACCCAGCAGCAGAGCCAGAGTCAGACCGATAACGAGAGTGAATATCATAATGGTATGGTAATAAAAAACTATTCGTTCAGGTAGGGTAGCTCCCCTGCCAGCTTGCGGCGCATATGGTTGCGCTCGCGCACGACCTGTTCATCGGGAGCACCGAACGAGTGCAGCAGGTAGCCGCCCATGGAGAGAGCCAGCTCCTCCTCACCGGAGAAGATGGCACGCGCACCCTTGCTGCGCATCAGCTGCGCATTGCGGATGAAGTGAGTGGCGGCTATCACACCTATGCCGGGGTTGAGCGAAGTGGCGGCTTCTGCAATCTCGTCCGCCGGGGCAGACGTGACGGAAATCACAATCGCCTCCGCTTCCTCCACCCCTGCCGCTTGCAGGAGGGCGCGCAGGCGGGCATCGCCGTGAATCACGGGGATACCTTCTTTCTGCAGGCGGCTCACGGTGTCCACATTCATTTCAATGACCACCACGTCAATATTGTTGCGCCGCAGGATATCCGATGTAATCTCGCCGCAGGGGCCGTAGCCCACCACGATGACGCGCTGTTTTTCCTCCGAAGGGGCGGGGATCTCCTGCCCCTGATTGTTCACCAGGCCGATACCGCGGTCTTCCATACGCCGGATAAGCCCCGGTACAAAGCGATACAGCGCGGCATTGAGGGTGATAGTGATGATGGCCACACCGGTGATGACATTGGCCGCGGACTGCGGCATGAGCCCGTATGTTCCGGCGGCCAGTGCTGCCAGAATAAAGGAAAATTCACCAATCTGAGAGAGAGAGGTACCCACAATAACCCCCAGACTGCCGGGGCGTCCCAGCATGCGAATGACGAAATAGGCCGACACCGGCTTGAACAACAGGGTGAAAAGCACCGTCCCCAGCGCCAGCGGCCAGCATTCCGCGATACCGCTGAGGTTGAACCCCATGCCCACCGACACGAAGAACAATACCGCAAAAGCATGGCGCATGGGCAACGCATCGGATGCCGCACGGCTGGCAAACTTGCTCTGCCCCACCACCATGCCGGAGAGGAACGCGCCGAACTCCATGGACGCGTTGAACACATGCGCCGACAGCACGGCTATGCCCAGCGCAAACACCAGCACCGCCAGCGTGAACAGTTCATCAGAGCTGTGGCGGGAAACATAGGTGAGCACGCGGGCTATCACCTTACGCCCCAGATACGCCACACAGATGACCATGGCCACCAGTTTGAGCGACATCCAGCCCAGAGCCTCCCAGATACTCTGTTGCGCGGCCTCCCCACCGAACAGTACCGGCAGCAGCACCAGCATGATGATGGTGAAGATATCCTCCACCACCAGCCAGCCCAGCGCCGTATGCCCGGAGGGTGTCTGCAGCAGGCGGTTCTCAGAAAGCACGCGGGTGAGCACCACAGTACTGCTCACGCACACACACATGCCGAACATCGTGCCGCCCAGCCAATCGGCCTCTGCCCCGCCCAACAGATAATACACCACGGCTCCCAGCCCCGTCCAGAGCACCATACAGATACACGAGCCCGGCAGGGCCACCTTGCGCACCGCCAGCAAATCCTTGAAATGGAAATGCAAGCCCACACCGAACAGGAGAAGCGCCACACCTATATGCGAAAATTCCTCCACTATATGGCTATCCACCGGGTGTCCCCACCACGGCTGAGCGGCAAGCATGCCTGCCACCAGATACCCCACAAGCGGCGAAAGCCGCAACTGCTGAGCCACCATGCCCAGCACCAGCGCCAGCGTCAATCCTATGACCAGTGTAATTATCATGTGTACGTCTTTCCGAAAACAGATTCTCTCAAGTGACAACACCCATTGTCACCGACTCCCAGACTACCACTCTATCCCATCCGTGTCAACGCATTTCCCGGACAGATGCCCCCTGAAAATGAAAAAAACAGCACGCAAAAAAAGAATCATTCCAATCCCGCCTTGACATACGCCCACGTAAATGGTAGCTTGATGGGGTATGAAGGCGTTATTCCTGACCATTCTCGGGGGCAGCATGATGCTGCCGGGCGTTGCCGCGGCTCTGGAACTGGACACCTGCTACGGTGACCACATGGTGCTGCAGCAGAATTGTCCGATTACCATTTCCGGCACGGCTGACTCCTCCAAACCGATTCAGGTACAGTTCGGCGACCAGAAGGTGGAGGCCAAAATCGGCAAGGGTAAAAAATGGCGGGCGAAACTTCAACCGATGAAGGCGGCAGCCGACGGGCGCGAGCTGACCGTCACGCAGGGTGACAAGTCCGTCACGCTGCAGGATGTGGTGGTGGGTGAGGTGTGGATAGCCTCCGGCCAGTCCAACATGCTGTGGCGCGTCAACCAGACCCCCGGGAATCAGGCCACCATCGCTGCCTCCGGCAACCCCAACCTGCGATTCTTCCATTCTGAGCCGCAGGTGCATACCAACAACGCCGTCTACAATGAGGAACTGCTCACCCGTCTCCGTGAAAATCGGATGTACGAGGGGCAATGGGCCGTATCCGGCCCGGACACGGTTGCTCGCATGTCTGCCGTGGGCTACTACTTCGGGCAGAAGCTGCAGGAACAACTGGGTGTCCCGGTCGGCATTATCCACTGCGCACTCGGCGGCTCTGAAATGCTGGCCTGGATTCCGGAGAAAGTGGTGAAGAAAAAATACCGCTCCTGTCTGGGGGACGGCTGGCTGGAAAGCAAGTACATCTCTGCCTGGGTACGCGGCCGCGCCCGCAAGAACATGGGAGCGGATCCGAAATCCCCGCATCCGTACAAACCGGCCTACCTGTTTGAAAGCGGTCTTGCCAAATGGACAGATTACCCGGTGGCCGGCGCTATCTGGTACCAGGGAGAGTCCGATGCCGAGCTGCAGGATATGAAGCAGAACACGCAGCTGCTCACCGACCTCATCAACTCTTGGCGCGCTGCTTTCGATGCCCCGAAGATGCCTTTCCTCATGGTGCAGCTCCCCCGCATCAACGACAACACCCCCCTGCGCCGCTACTGGCCGGAGTTCCGCACCGTGCAGGCCGAAGTGGCCGACAGAATGCCCGGTGTAGAGTGCCTGACCACGGTTGACCTGGGCTCCACCAATTCCGATGTGCATCCCCCCCGCAAGGTGGAAGTGGGTGAGCGTCTCGCAGCATTGGCTGCTGCCAAAGTATACAAGAAAGACGTGCCCTACACCGGCCCGGTCATGACTTCCTGCACGACCTCCGGCAAGGAATTGACGGTGAAATTTGCCCACGCCGACGGCCTGAGCACCACGGACGGAGAGCCGCCCCGCCATTTTGAAATCGCCGGTAGTAATGGGGCTTTCCACCCCGCAACCGCACGCATCGAGGGTGACAGCGTAATCCTGAGCAGCGATGCCGTCAAATCCCCGAAGAAGGCGCGCTACGCCTGGGCTACGTTCATGACACCGAATCTGGTCAATGCGGCGCAGCTCCCGACCGTGCCGTTCGTCTACGACGGCAAATAACATCCAACCCTGCCATTTACTCATGCATCAATACCTCATCCCCACCCTCCTGGCAGCCGGGCTGGTACAGAACATGGCCGCCGCAGCGGACTATACCCAACTGTCCGAACCCTGGTGCGACAGCGAAAACCGGGTCATCTACGACGGCAAAGGATACTTCGCGGTGCAATCTGCCCCCGAAACCGTGCTTGAGCTGACAGTCAGCCTCCCCTCGCTGCTCAGCTACGTCAATTCCAACGATTACAAAAGCGGCAATCCCCTGCTGCTCTGGGATGCCGATGTGGCG
The DNA here is from genome assembly GCA_017409465.1 of Akkermansia sp. Lineage (GTDB taxonomy): Bacteria > Verrucomicrobiota > Verrucomicrobiia > Verrucomicrobiales > Akkermansiaceae > Akkermansia. The sequence continues at coordinate 32,197 of JAFQSQ010000030.1, forward strand.
GATTATGGCATTGCTGACAATGCGGACATGCGCAAGCCTACCGCTTCCCGCGAGCCCTTTCTGGCCGGATTCTGTCACAACAAGACATGGAAGCCGGAACTGCAGAGCGATTATGCCGCGCTGAAGCAATACGCTGATGCGGAAGGCAGGCTGCGTCTCTGCATCCGCAACAGCAAAACCGCCGGAGTCACGATAAACGCCAAGGATGCCGCAGGAAAGGAACACCTGCTCTATGCCGCCCCGGCGCTGCGGGTTTCCGGCAATACCGCAACCCGGGGCTATCAGGTCAACACCAATTATGTGACCGCTGTTTCACTGCATACGCCCTCCACGCTCGACACCTCCTCCTACGAAGCACCGCCGGACTACACCGCCCGCTACATCAGCAAACAAACGGACGGCACCTCTCTGGGGCGAGTCATGTTCATGGGCGACTCCATCACCCACGGGGTCAACGACCAGACCTGGCGCTGGCAGCTGTTCAAAACGCTGGTGGACAATGGAATTGAAGCACAAATTGTCGGCCCGCGCAGCGGCTATACCCCCGGATACAGCAACCTGACCACACCGGATGCCGGGGATGCCTATGGCGGCGTACCATTCCCGAATGTTCACCTGGCGCAATCCTCCGGTCGCACACACAACATCATCTCCGGCTCCAATGCCGGCATGAGCGGCGTGAACTATGGCGGGCACTCCACCCGCAGCGCTGCCGACACTTACAACTGCGACACCTGGTGCAGCCTGATGGGCACGAATGACCTGCTGTCTGACAGGGGCTACAGCCCCGCAGAGTTCTGCACCAAGATGCAGAAAATGCTGGGTGGTCGCGTCAGCCTGAAAGGCAACCGCTACAGCTGGACCCCGGGAGGCGACTGGGGCAATCTGGGCCGCATGGCCGAGGATGTGCTGCGCGATGCGGGCGATACACTCTACGTGATGGCGGTGCCCTGCTGGGGACACCACGGCAACAACAATGAACCCGACCGACACCTCGCCGTTCAGCAGTACAATGACCTGCTGAAACAATGGGTGAAAAAATACGCCAAAGCCCACAACAGGAAGCTCGTCTTTGTGGACATCAACGATGGCATGGTCGATAACGCCCTGTCCATCCCCTTCTGCTGGCCGGATTCCATGTCCAACAAACCCGGGCGCGACGGTCTGCACCCGAATGCTCAGGGCTCGCTCATCATCGCCGGCAATCTGGCTCGCACCATGGGGCTCGCCGGCCGCACCGCCGGACTACCGCGCGCCACTGAAGAGCTCCGGCGTTCCGGCATCAGAAAATCGACCCCTCTGCGCAAGGGGAAAACCCTCGAACGCACGGCTGCTGACTTCTCTGCCGATGCGGGCTACACCGTCTCGCTGCGGACTGACTTCGGCAATGGCGCCAAGAGCGGCTGGGATGGCGCAGATAAAGCGCTGAGCCTGACCGTGGGTGACGGCACCAACAGCGGCATTCTCCGCATCAGCGAGACCTGTATCCTCTGGGGCAATACTCCCCTGTACTGCACCGATTGCTCCGGGCTCTCGGAGTCTCTGCACCTGGTCTGGCACCCCGGCTGTGAGGCCGACAACGTGCAGCGCGGCTACTACGTGTGGCTGGGTGATATGCTCATCGGCCAGGGGCTCCCCGCGCAATCTGCCGACGGCCTGCGCGGTATCAGGCTCACCACCGATGCCGATACAGAGCTCAAGCGACTCCACTGGCAGGCTGCGCCCTGCGCCCCGCCAAGTACCGGCAAATCCTCCTCTGCGGCCTACAAGCTTCCCCGATAACCCCACCTGATTTATCGGAAAGTACGAATGAAAAGTTCGCTGCGCTGCGCGCAGATGGTTTCAACTGACGCTAAGCGTCCTTCATCGTTCATCAAGCGAGCAGAACGAGCGTAGTTCCGTACCTTGTCCATCGTCCGTTTGACTTTGCACTTCCCGACAACTTCCCATCTACCGATGCGTCTGTTCCTGCTGTCCGGGTTATTTATCAGACGCTATACGCGCACAGAAACAACAGGCTGTCGCTCATGAGAGCGGCAGCCTGTTGAAATAGGTCGCTGTGGAAGCGTGAATTACTTCTCGCAGTAGGTGCGAATAGCAGCGGCGATACGGGCGGAAACGTCCTCAGGCTCGCCTTCCTCCGTCACATCAATCTGCACCACCTTACCCTGGGCGCGATAGTGCTCCACCACCGGCACGGTCAGCGTCTCATAGTCCTTGCGACGCTTGGCGAATGCCTCGGGATTGTCATCGGAGCGCACAATCATGGCGCCGCCGCACTTCGGGCAAATATCCTCGCCGTTGCGGGTGGTCTCGCCACAGGCGGGGCATGCCTTGCGCTTGAGCATACGAGCCTCAATCAGCTCGGCAGATACATTGAGGTACACCACGATATCAACCTCCAGCCCCATGGCCGTCAGGTTGGTATCCAGCGTCTCAGCCTGAGAGACCGTGCGGGGATAACCATCCAGCAGGCAGCCACAGTCCTTGTTCTCGCCCAGCCACTTGGCTACGATGCCGTTGACGACCTCGTCCGGTACAAACATGGCGGCGTCCATGTACTTCTTGGCCTCCAGACCCAGCTCTGAACCGGCGGCTATCTCCGCACGCAGCAGAGCTCCCGTGCTCAGGGGCTTCAGGTCGTAGGTTTCAGACAGGAACGAAGACTGCGTACCCTTGCCGGAAGCAGGGGCACCCACCAGTACGAATCGCTTCAGTGTTTTCATCGTTGTTGTTCAGATTACGTTGAAATGTTTCAGCAGGCGCATCGACCGCCCTGCTCGCTCTATTATGCCTGAATGTGCAGCAAATGCAATCCTATTTTCCGTTCAACCGATTTTTCGAATGGGCGCGAGAATCCGGCATGCACGTAAATGACTATTGCTCCGGCAATTTTTTTGGCTGTTCAAGCTAAGCGCCAAAATGGGAATTTATCGGGCAGAAAGCCCGAGGAATTTTGAGCCCGGAGGGCGGTATAATCGTAGCGAGTGGCGGAGCTGCGGCAGCAGCGGAGTCACTCGTAACGAACCAAAAGGATATGGGAGCCCCGATGTAAGTCGGGGCGGCATAAAGCGCAGTTTGAATCTATAGCATCGCATTATGCCGCCCGCGTTGCGGGCTCAGCATTCTCTTTGTCTTCTACGAGGCCCTGACGGGCCTCGCTACGATTATGCCGCCCATACGGGCTCAACATTCCGCTCGCTTACGCTCGCCAATTGCCCGGCAAATTCGCATTTACCCTTTGCCAACTTGTGGAATCATTTATCGAACGCTATACCGGCATCATTCACTACCCCGGAGTATCATCTCCATGTGCTTCGAAATCTCTGCCTTTCCGGTGGCGATATACAACCGAGTGAAACCACCCTCGCCCCCACGAGAAACGTGTATATCGCATTCCGAATGCGATGCGCAGTTATGCGGGAATAATTCACTAATAGATAAAATGTTATAAGAAATCTCAGAAGAAAATAACGAAGAAGGGTCGCAGTATTGCCAAAGTCTCAAAATGCGGAGTGCGTTTTTTTTCAATCATTTGCAATTTCTTGCTTGCGCATCGCATTCGGAATGCTATACTCAGACTGGCAGCAAGCTCTGTATCACTTCTCCCCATGAACATCCTGTTGGCGTATTCAACGAAGCATTTCGTGCCGAGCTCTAATCAGAGAGTCGGGACTGGCATGTCGGCGTCTTCCGCCGCGACTCTCGCACGCACGCTATATGACACACTCACTCAGTACGGACAGGTGGATTATGTCGATGGCATCAAGCCCCCGCGACAGTTGCCCCGAAAGCATTACGACCTACTGGTCGGCATCCAGGGCAGCATCACCCCTTTACATCGTTTGGCCGCATTTGACAAGACGATACTCTTTGCTGTCAATATGCACCCGATTGAGCGCAATCGGATTCTCCATGATTTCAACGTCGAATACTCAGTATGCCCCGCCAAACACGTTGCACGCAATACAGTCCATCTGGAGCAGTTGGATGACATCAGGCTGGCTGATAGCATCTTTCTGGTAGGCAACGCAACCGTCGCCCGTAGTTTCTTGAAACATGGGAAATCTCTTGAGCAAATCCGACGATTCAACTATGCCAGTGCTCTTCCTGCAAGAGCACCGGGAGAACTGACGCACTCCTCACACCCGCGCCGTATTCTCTACGTATCCACTGAAATGTGTCTGAGAAAAGGATTTGATATCCTGGCTGAACTGCTGAGGGAGAACAAGGATTCGGCTATACAAGTGGGTATCATCGGTGGAGCCGGTGACAAGACCTACCGCGCCAGGCTCGAGGAACTTCGACGAATCATGGGAGAAAAACTCACCGTTCACGGGTGGGTCGACTCATCTTCCGATGCCTATCTGCAATTGCTGCGTAGTTACGATGCCGTCATCTTTCCCTCACTGGAGGAGGGACAGGCAGGCAGTGTACTCGATGCCATGTCTCAAGGCCTCGTTCCTCTCATCACCAGAGAAACAGGCATCGATTACTCGCCCCTGGGATTTCTGCAGCCCGCCATGAACTGCAAGAATAATCATGAACTCCTGCACCGACTAATCAATCTTTCTTCTGACGCACTTCTCCGACTGCAACAACAAACTCTTCAATACTACCAGGCTCAACATGCCGGGTGGGAAACACCACTTCGACACGCCTTCGACCTGTTCATCACAAGCGGTAATCCATGGCCTCTTCCCCCCGAAAATTACACGCTGAACACCACGGCCTCACCCATTCCCGGGAATATCATATACGATTTAACAGACCAGGCGGAACTCAACAACAACATCTCCTGCGTAGCAACGACATGCACGGCTGATGTACCTCGCATCCGCTGGAGCTACGTAAACGAACTGCCGGAGGGTGCCCTAGTCCTGTCGGGCATCCGGGCTACTCCCGAGCCTCCTTTCTTACTGGGCGAAGAGGATAACGGGGGTATCGACACGCTCTCCCACCCCATCCCTCAGTACAGACCCCACCCCAACTTTTTACATCGCCTGCTAGCCCCTCTGCTGCTCGCATTGAGCATACTGCATCCCTCTAAAAGTCAGCGTAAAATCTTCTACAACAAGTGGAGGCTGTTCAAGCTCCCGACATCATACTCGGCACACATCTCAACACCTGTATAAACAAAGTCGAGCTCACCCCTACTGAATACCCTTACGAACGAAACCCAGAATTTACCGCTTGTATTCCCATAGGCAAGGGAAATCACTACTACACAGGGGCATTCAATGGCGGTAAAACCGATTCTTTCCTGAAACTATGCTTCGCCATCAATGAGGCGACGAACCGAGATTTTGAAAATGACATCATTGCCGTGTGACATGACGAGAGCCAATTGAATGCCTACCTGGTTGACAAAAAGGCACGAATTCTACCGCCCTGGTATGTATGGACATCATACTGGATAACTCGCAAAAATCGGCACATGGTCATTGCAGTCCCTGAAGATAAGGATCTTCAGGGAGGACACGCATGGTTGAGGGGAGCAACAGACAAAAAGAAGAAATCCAGATTCATGCGGCGACTTCCGCGCTATATCGCTATAGCCACTGCAGCCGCAGTTGCCATAGCGAGCGGAATCTATTATTTCCTCTCACAATAATGTCTTATGGCTAGTATAACGTTCGGTAAATGATTCCTCAAGTTTGAAAAAGATAAAGTCAATTTGTCGGAAAGTACAAGGTGCGAAGGACAAATTAAGAGTTCCGCTCGCTCTGCTCGCATGATGAACGATGAAGGACGCTTAGCGTTAGTTGAAACCATCTGCGCGCAGCGCAGCGAACTTTTCATTCGTAAGTCGCCTGCCACGGCGAAGCCTTCGGCGGAGACGGGTCATTCGTCAATCGTACTT
>JAFQSQ010000031.1 GCA_017409465.1 Akkermansia sp.
CGGGAAGTACGAAGTCAAAAGGACGATGGACAAGGTACAGAATTCCGCTCGCTCTGCTCGCATGATGAACGATGAAGGACGCTTAGCGTTAGTTGAAACCATCTGCGCGCAGCGCAGCGAACGTTGAATTCGTAAGTCGCCTGCCACGGCGAAGCCTTCGGCGGAGACGGGTCATTCGTCCATCGTACTTCCCTACAATTTCCTACTTGTCGCGCTCTATCCGCAAAACATGCAGCTATTTTCTATCGCCAAACCAATATTTGCTGCTAAAAGAGGCGCTTTAGACGCTTTGGGCTTGCCAGCAGGCGCTGAGTGGTGTATCCTTTCGCCGCCGTTCGGGTTCGGGTGGCCGCTGCGTGGGGAGCAATCTGCCGCGTAGAGGAAAGTCCGGACATCACAAGGCAGCGTGTCCTGTGAAAGCAGGAGACACCCGGAGCCAATGCCGGGTGGCCGGAAAGTGCCACAGAAAACAAACCGCCCGCAAGGGTAAGGGTGAAAAGGTGGGGTAAGAGCCCACCGCTCCGAAGGTAACGACGGAGGCACGGAAAACCCCGCGCGATGCAAGACAAACAGGGGAAGGGTCGCCTGCCCGCTCATAATCCCCGGGTATTAGTTGCACCCCGCTATAAACGCGGGGCACGGTCGCCACGACCGCGAGAAAAATGGCCACACAGCCCGCAAGGGCGGACAGAATCCGGCTTACAGAACCCGAACGGCGCTTTTACTGGCTCAAGAGGCTTTCAGCACCTGCAACAGGCGGGTCACGGGAAGACCGATGACGTTATCCAAATCGCCCTCGAAGCGCTCGATAATCATATCGCCATGTTCCTGGATAGCGTAGGCGCCGGCTTTGTCATATACATGCACCAGCTCCATGTAGCGACGGATGGCAGCTTCATCTAAGGCTTTGAAGGTAACGTAGCTGAGCTCGGCAAAGTCACGACGTTCTCCGCCGGGCATGAAGACAGCCACAGCCGTGCAGACGCAATGGGTTCGTCCCTGCAGGCGCTGCAACATGGCGATAGCTTCTGCCGCATCAGCAGGTTTTCCGAGGGGCAGCTCATCGATGAACACCAGCGTGTCGGCTCCTATAACGATATCCTGCGGATGCAGCGCCGCCACGGCCGCAGCCTTGGCGGCAGCATTGTATGCACAGAGTTCCGTGGGCTTCATCGTCGCATCGTGCAGTTCCTCGGCGGGCTGCACCTCCACAACAAAGTCCACCCCCTCCCTCTGCAGGAGATCACGACGGCGCGGTGACTGAGAGGCCAGTATCAGCATCACAGCGAGGGCGACATGCGATCCAACACGCGGTGACGGACATCGTCACGCAGTTCATGGATACTCTGGATGGTGGTTCCCTTCAGCTCTTCTGCCCGGGCGCGGCAGGCATCACGGTCAGCGACGCTCTCAAACTCCAGCCCGACAAGAGCGCGTCCTACGTGCTCGCCCGAATAGCGGTAGTTGAAATAGCAAAGATTTGCGTATTCACCCATGACCCGCATGAACTCGGAGAAAGCACCGGCGCGCTCCGGGAACTCTATCACAAAGAATACCGGGTGGCTCAGGCGCTCACGATCGTAAGAAATCATACGGAAGATGACATCCTCATCTCGTGTCACATCATGAGCCTTGAGCCCCTTCAGCGCCAGTCGGCGGTCAATTTCGGCAAATTGTTCATCCGTACCCAGCACACCAAAGACAGGGTTCTGAATATCACCGGCCACACGGCCATACTGAACATCCGTCAGCTGCACCCCCGCCGGGATGCTCTCCAGATATTTCAGAATCTGCCCGCGTTTGGTCTCCATCGGTATCTGGAGAAAGCGCTCATGGCGGTTCGACTCCTGCACACCGGCACGAGAGGCGACAACGCCCATCTGCGCAAAGTCCATGTTAGCGCCGGAAAGCACGACAAGGCAGCGCTCACCGGGCTTGATATTACCCGCGTTCCAATCCTGCAACAAGGCAGCCAGGCCCATGGCTCCGGAGGGTTCAGGGATAACGCGCAGGCCATTCCACAACGAACGGATAGCGCGGCAGACCTCATCGTTGGTCACGGTCACAAAACCGTCCAGCAGCTCGCGACAGAGTTCATAAGTGTTCTCCCCGGCTATGCGTACGGCGGTACCGTCGCAGAATACGTCCACGTAGGAAAGCGCCTTGCGCTCTCCGCACTCCACGGCCAGTTTCATGGAAGCCTGGTTCACCCCTTCCACGCCGATACATTTGCAATCCGGCCAGAACTTCTTAAACCAACAGGCGCAACCCGCTGCCAGACCGCCACCTCCAATCTGGAGGTAGACTCGGTCAAAGGGCCCCTTGCCGCTCATGACGACTTCGTCTGCCAGAGTCCCCTGCCCACCCATAGTGTTCAGGTCATCATAGGGGTGAACGAAAGTAAGCCCCTCTGCGTCCGCGAATTCATGCGCTGCGGCCGAGGCGGCATCGTAGGAGTCACCGGTAAGTACGATTTCAACATGCTCCCCACCATGCATACGCACGGCATTCTGCTTCACCACAGGGGTGGAGCGAGGCATGAAAATATGAGCCTTGCAGCCCAGGCGAGCCGCCGCCAGAGCCACGCCCTGTCCATGATTGCCGGCGCTGGCAGCCACGACCCCGCCGGCACGTTGCTCGGGAGTGAGACGAGCCATGCAATTGTACGCGCCGCGCCATTTGTACGCTTTGATGGGTCCCAGATCCTCGCGTTTGGCAAACACGACGGCATCCACGCCGTCAAGTTTGATTTCCTGCAGGGGTGTAGGCTCACCCACGGCATACACTCGCTGCCGCGCTTGCAGGATTTCATCGAACAACTGATCTCTAAGCTGGCTCATACGTTTTCTGCGATTATTGTACACCGCTTACACCATGAACGCAAGCGTGTATTACGCCTTATTTCACGGCACTCGCCTAATCCATCGACGTCAGGAACTGCACAAGGCGCTGGGCATGCTCCGCAGCCTTTACATCAATCTGCGCAAGCAGTTCCGGGTCCTGACGCATCTGGTAGGATACGTTACCGGTAGCTACCGAGCCCGCATATTCCATTCCGGTAAACTGCGCAGCAGCTTTCAGGAAAAGGAAGAAATCGTCGAATGGGACAGCCTCTGACGGAGCTCCCGTTGTGTAGGAGAGCACCAACTTTTTACCTCGCAGTTTGTCCCCCGAAGAGCCATGCGAAAAACCATGCAGGAAGGTACATTCCATCCACCTGTGCATCAGAGATGGAATAGAGAACCAGAACACGGGGAACTGCAACACGATGATATCAGCCCAGAGCAATTTCTCCTGCTCAGCCCGGACATCGATGGCAAAATCAGGATAGAGTTTGTCCAGATGCACCTGTCGGCTCTGAGGGATGCTATCAGCCAGGAGTTCCAGTATCTTTTTATTGGCGACGGAATCATTCAGATCCGTATGACCGGAGATAATGAGTATATTTTTCATAAGAACAATGATGTATCAAGGTTTTAACAATTCAAGTTCAGCACATTTGTGGCCGCAGAAAGCGGGGAACAAGCGTCTGACACCATACACGGGGACACGGATGATGAACTCTCCTGTCGGGGAACATAACAATGGGGTATACCCCGGATGCGGTACCGATTCCACACGAATATCCAGCGCACAGGCCTTTTCTCCCATGCTCGTAAGGATATACCGGTAGTACACCATCGGCACAGGGGAACCATCCGGGCAACGCCCCTCCGCAATCACCTGGTAGCAAGGAACCGTTCCTTCATCAGGGCCTAATCCCTTCACCAGGAGCTTGAATTCAGGAGTTTCAGCAGAAGCTGCCGCCACATGATTCCCTCCGGATGGCAACATCATCGCCACCAGCAACACCAGAAGACACACAGTCATGATGCCCAGATGAATCCATGTACGCTTGTTGCTCATACCCCGAAGATTTGCCGTCAATCTACATGAAAGGCTGCATTCCTGCAAGCTAAAAACGAAAAAAATTGACACATGCAGAGGGATACATATAAAATACTTCTGTCAAAACGAGAGGAAATGATGCACCCCTATCCTCTAACTGATGTCCGGGAGGGACACCCGGTGCACTCGCAGCTGCGCTGGCCGGATATTCTCAGACTGTCGTTTCTGTATTACCCCGCCATCTGCGGTATAGCGGGTGGCATCAGCTATGGTGACGGTGCCGAGGTATGCATTTTTTTCGTACCGGGGCTGGCTGTCGGGCTTGTCTGCTTCTTCCCCATTCTGCTGCTGCTTCGACAAGCGCTGCGTTATTATCTGTCGATAAGCAGGCTTCTGATATGCCTGCTTCCCTCTTTCGGCATCCTCCTCTTTCTCGGAGGTATCTATCAACTCCACTGTTTCATGACGGGGTATTCTCTGATTGAGAATAAGATATTTATCCCATTTGCCACGAGTGCCTTACTCTGTGCCTGGCCATTGTTCAGGTCCTTTCATCCACGACGTACCACCCGTCCGCTGACTGCGGGATTTCCCTCTCTGCCCTGCGTCTATGCCTACGGCTTCCGGCTACCCCGATCAGAAGACAAACAATTGTTCAGGCTCATTATTCAGTTATCAAAGAGAGGCATACTACGCCTGCATATCCCACAACTTGTCTATCGTGACGGATGTGATCTCCTGATCTATTCACTTCCATCGCGAAGCCCCTCATCGGTCACAGAAGAAAGCGTCCGTGCCCGCGCTCTCAGAATCACGCCTGAGCGCCTGAACGAACTGGTACCGGGCGAGCCCCCCGCATCCTGATGAGGGACTTCCCGGCAGGGTTCTTCCGAAAACAGCGCAGGTCTCACCTCCTCTCTCAGCAAGCAGCAAACACCTCACAGCTGCCTTTCTTTCGTCTTGCTGAAACGGCGAAAATATGGTAGGGTGTGGCCATGGAACTCACGCTTGACTCTCCGCTGGACATGCACCTGCATCTGCGGGATGGGGATATGTTGAAACTGACGGCTCCGCTCTCATCTGATTTTGCGGGAGCGGTCATCATGCCGAATCTTGTGCCGCCCGTTACGACTCCGGACATGATGCTGGCGTATGCGGAGCGTATTCGCGCCGCGCTGGACGGAGCAGCGTTCACTCCCTACATGTCGCTCTTCTTCACGGCTTTGGATGAAAAAGCCCTTCAGGCAGCCATTTCCACGCCCGGGTTCTTTGGTTTCAAGCTCTACCCGGCAGGAATCACCACCAACAGTGAGGGTGGCGTCTCCAATCTGGCTGAAGCAGAGCGCACGCTGAAACTCATGGAAGAAATGGGTATCCCCCTGCTGGTTCACGGCGAGAGCCACGGTTTTGTGATGGACAGAGAGCAGGAATTCCTCTCCGTCTACCGTCATCTGGCCACAGCCTACCCAAAACTGCGCATCAGCATGGAACACATCACCACTGCTGCCGCTGTGGAGCTGCTGGATGAGTTCCCCAACCTCTGTGCCACCGTGACATTGCAGCATCTGCTCATTACTCTGGATGACGTTGCCGGCGGCATGCTGCAACCGCACCTCTTCTGCAAGCCCATTGCCAAGCGCCCCGCCGACCGCGAAGCTCTGCTGCAGGCGGCGCTCAACGGGCATCCGCGTCTTATGTTCGGCAGTGACTCTGCCCCCCACCCCCGCTGCAAAAAAGAAGCCTGCGGCTGTGCAGCCGGTGTCTTCACCGCTCCCGTTGCCCTGCCGAAACTGGCAGAACTCTTCACTACCCACGGAGCAGCGGACAAATTGCAGGGCTTCATCTCCGGCAATGCCTGCCGACTGTACGGGTTGAAACCTGCCTCCAAACAGGTCACGCTCTGCGACACGCCCATGCAGGTACCTGCCCGCTACCGCAGCTACGGTCAGGAGGTAGTGCCCATGTACGCCGGGCAGACGCTTCCCTGGAGCATAAAGAACTGAGCCCATGCAGGACGCTCCCATTCCCTCTGCCGATGATCTGCGAGCGCTGTTGGCAGAAATTGCTGCCGCGCATATGTCGTATGGCAAATACGGCCCGGCTACCTATCCGCCGGAGGGATGCCCGCTCATGGACTTGCCCACGGAATATCTGGACTGGTTCTGGCAGCGCGGCTGGCCGAAAGGCAAGTTGGGGCGGCTCATGGAGCAGACTCTTCTCATCAAGAACAGCGGGCTGGATAAACTATTCGACCCCTTCCGCGCCGCCAACGGCGGCCGCCGCAAATATCCCCGTAAATAACCATGCATTACCTCCGTTCCATCATTCTCGCCGCCCGTCCCAAAACACTCCCCGCCGGTATCGTGGCCGTCTGGGCTGGCTGCGTGATTGTTCACAAATTTCAGACACACATGCCGGAAATGGGTATCCGGCTCAATTGGTCACTGGCACTTTTCACCGTGCTGAGCTGTATGTGCATCCAGATAGCATGTAATTTCTTCAATGATGCCATCGATGCCACGAAACACGCCGACACCGACAAACGTCAGGGGCCCCGACGCATTACTGCCGGTGGGGATATGAGCCCGCTGACCGTCAAGCTCTGGGGCTGTGCCTTTCTCTCCGCAGCCGCCCTGCTGGCCATTCCGCTGATAGAGGCGCAGGGATGGCCCATTCTGGCCATCGGTATTCCGTCCATGTTCTTTGCCTACGGGTACACGGGCGGCCCGTGGCCGCTGGCCTATCACGGGCTTGGGGAATTATTTGTGTTGCTGTTCTTCGGGCTGGTGGCCGTGGCCGGCACTGTTTTCGTGCAAGTGGGCTGGCAACCCGGGTTTGAGCATGTGTATGCCACGGCCTTCATCATCGGGATTCAATGCGGGTTGCTCTCCTGTGTGCTCATCGAGGTGAACAACATCCGCGACCGAAAAGAGGATGCCGGCACCGGCAAGCGAACGCTCGCTGTGCGACTGGGTGACGGCAAAGCACGCGGGCTCGCCATGGCCTTCATCGTGGCGGCCTATGTCACCCTCAAACAGACCGCCTTTTTCCTGCCCGGGTTCAGCTGGAATCTCTGCTGGATTGCCGCCATTCTGCTGGGCGGTTATATCCTGCTGAAACTCCGCACCATGCCCGCAGACAGAAGAATGAATATGCTGCTGGGACTTTCCTCCCTGCACATGATACTCTATCTGCTGGCTCTCACTCTTTGATTGTATGCTGCCCATTGACCGGATACGGGAAAATGTGCTGGAAGCCGTGCATGAACCGGGCTTCTGTGTGCTCCTCAGTGCCCCTACGGGTTCCGGTAAATCCACGCGGATTCCTGGCATGCTGCTGGAAGCCGGACACGGAGAGCGCGGCACCATCATCGTGGTACAGCCGCGGCGGTTGGCAGCACGGTTACTGGCGGGTTATGTGGCACGACAGTTTCCCTGCAAACTCGGTCAGGAGGTGGGCTATACCGTGCGGTTTGATTCCCGCTGCTCCCGGGACACCCGCATCCTCTTTGTGACGGACGGTATACTGGAACGCCGCCTTACGGATGATCCGGAGCTGAAGGGTGTATCGGCTGTCATATTTGATGAAGTTCACGAGAGGCGACTGTCCGGCGATTTATGCCTGGCACGCGTGTTGCAACTGCAACAGGGCAGCCGCCCGGACATTGGCGTATTCGTCATGTCTGCCACACTGGAGCTGGACAAGTTGCAGGGTTATCTTCCACAGGCAAAAGTGCTGCGGGCAGAGGGGCGGCTTTACCCCGTTGAGGTGAGCTACCGCCCGCCTGTGGCCGTACGGAACCGCTTCGGCTATGTCGTGCCACCTCCCGTCTGGGAACAGTGTGCGGAGGCAACGTGCAGCCTGTCAGCGCTGCCTGACTGCGGAGACATCCTCGTCTTTCTGCCCGGAGCCTACGAAATTCGGCGCACTGTTGAACTGCTGGAGCAACGCCCCGCCCTGCGTGGGTGGGACATATACCCCCTGCACGGTCAGCTGCCGCCGGAGGCTCAGGCCCAGGCCGTAGAGCGCGGAGACCGCCCCCGAGTCATTGTCTCTACCAACATCGCGGAAACCTCACTCACCATTGAGGGCGTGCGATCTGTCGTGGACAGCGGGACAGCGCGGGAAGCCCGCTGGGATGCCCTGCGCGGCATGTCCACGCTGCATATAGAACCCATTTCTCAGGCTCAGGCAGAACAGAGGGCCGGGCGAGCCGGACGCCTCGGCCCGGGCCGCTGCATACGCCTGTGGAGCGAGGCCGAACACCGCCGCCGTGTTCCTTTCCCTTCGCCGGAGGTCCACCGGGCCGATATCTCTGCCGCTTTTCTGAATCTGCTTGCCTGGGGCTGCCACACTCTGAGCGACATACGCCGCTTTCCCTGGCCGGATACCCCGGCAGAGGCAGAAACGCAGCGTGCCTGGCAGCTGCTGGAGGATTTAGGCGCGGCAGATGCCGGCGGGCTCACCGATATCGGCCGCCGCATGCTCTCCTACCCCCTGCCCCCGGTTGCGGCACGCATGCTCGTAGCAGGAGCTGATGACGGATGCGAGCCGGAGATGGCCGCCATCGCAGCCCTGCTGCAGGGAGAGCATATAGCCCTGCCCGCCGGACTGCATGATTCCCTGCGGCACGATGATGATTTTACCGATTTTCAGGCAGAATGGAGAGCCGTCCGTGCTGCGGAGCAAGCCCATTTCTCGCCGGATGCCTGCACCCGGCTGGGAATTCTCGGAAGAGCCGCCAGAGAGGTCTGCGCAGCTTATCGGCAAATGCTGCACCGCTCTGCTGAGCCGGACTTTGCCGCTCACCGAGAGGGCGTGATTCGCGGCTTACTCGGTTCATTTCCGCAACACGTCGCTGCCCGCAATCGCACCGCTGCTGAAACCGCCAGAATGACAAACCGACGAGGCGGCAAAGTGGCAGCAGATTCCGTGGCGCGGCGAGCGGATGTTTTTCTGGCAGCAGAAGTTGCCGAAATCGGAGGCAAGGGCGTGGAAACCCGTTTTTCCCGCTGCACTATTCTGCAAACAACTGATTTACCCACAACAGAGGATGATGTGGCCGTCTATGATTCCAATCGCCGCCGCGTGCTCAATATGCACCGACTTCTCTACCGCGACCTGGTGTTGGAAGAAAAGGAGACCGGGGATGCCGTCCCCGATGCCGCGGCCCCGCTGCTGGCCGACCGGGTGGTGCGCGGTGAGCTGCGTCTGGAGGGCTGGGACGGACATGTGCTGCAATGGATTAACCGTCTGACGTGCCTGCGCAACGCCATGCCGGAGCTGGAACTGCCCGACTTCGGAGAGGAGGACAGACTGGTAGCCATCACCATGCTTTGTGAAGGAGCTGTTTGTTACAAGGATATTCAGAGCCGTCCCGTGCTGCCCATTCTGGGAGAGTGGCTCTCCCCCTGGCAGAAAGAGTGCCTGAACCGCTATGCCCCCAAAGTCATTAAATTGGACAATGGCAGAGAGGTAAAGCTGCTTTACCGAGAGGACGGCACGCCCACCTTTGCGCTGAAATGCCAGCTGCTCTTCGGCGTTCCGCAGACTCCGGTGATAGCGGACGGGCGGGTGCGCTGTCTCATCGAGATTCTTGCGCCCAACCAACGACCCTACCAGATTACTTCTGACCTGGCCTCCTTCTGGCGCAACGGCTACCCGCAGATGAAAAAAGACCTCGCCGGACGTTATCCCCGCCACAACTGGCCGGATGCGGCACCGGATGCTACCGTATAAATCAACCGAAATAATGACGCCCCAGCCATCGTATTTATCCATAGCATGAAACGCTTTCCCTACCTCTGCATCAGTTTTCTGACGGTTCTTCAGTTCGCACAGGCACAGTGGGCTCCGGAGCGGCATCCTATGTTTGATGCCGCCGCCCCCTCCTCAACGGTTCAGAAGAACCAGACGCCGGGAGTTGATTCGAATCAGAAGAAGGCCGTCCCCCGCGCCTCACTTCTGGAGATAGCCGACGCAACGAATGAGCGAATCACGACCTCGCGCAGCTATCCTTTCGATGCTTCTGCCACATCCACCCCTCTTCGGATGCGTGCATGGCGAGGTGAGCGCTGCTCTGCCCAACTGGGAGTCCGCCCCAATGGGCAGGCCAATCAGTTCGCTGTTGCCTGTAGCCCGCTGAGCAACGGTAGCGGCAGCATCCCGGCCACCGCCACCCTGCTCCTCTATACCAAAGCGCATGGGGAAGCAACCGCCGACATCATTTCGCGAGACTCCTCCTGCGACAACCCCAATGGAGTGATTCGCGGCATCTGGCTGCAGATAGATGTTCCGCAGACCGCCGAGCCCGGGCTTTACAAGGGATTTGTCACAGTCAGCGCCGAAGGTTGTGAAGCTGTGCAGCAGGAAATCGAGCTGGAGGTAGAGCCCGCCCATCTGCCGGAGCCCAAAGACTGGAGAATTCACCTTGACCTCTGGCAGCACCCGCAGTCTGTTGCTCGCTGGCATGATGTCGAGCCTTGGTCGCCGGAGCACTTTGCGCTGCTGAAACCAATCATGAAGCGGCTTGCCGAAGCCGGGCAGAAATGCATCACCTGCACGCTGCTGGATGAGGCGTGGAACGCGCAGACGTACGATTGGTTCCCCTCCATGGTGCGCTGGGTGCGCGGCAAGGATGGGCAAATGCGCTACGATTACTCCGCACTGGATGCGTGGATTCATTTCATGCACGATGAAATCGGTATTCGCGAGCAAATCAGTTGCTATTCCATGATTCCGTGGCATCTCAGCGTCAGATTCTTTGATGAGGCTACAGGTAAATATGCCTCCATCAAAGCAACACCCGGAACCCCGGAGTATGACGAGCTCTGGGCTCCTTTCATGCGCGATTTCAGAAAGCACATGCAGGAAAAGGGCTGGGCAGACAAAACCTGTATCGCCATCGATGAACGCCCGGATGCCTACGTGCGTGCCGCCATGAAGCTGGTGCAGGAAAATGCTCCGGAATTCCGTTTTTCCTCCGCTGTGGACAAACCCTCTGAACTCACCCGCGAGGTCTACAACATTTCCCCCGTTATCACCCATGCAGGTACGGCTCTGGGAGATTTACTCAAGGAGCGCAAAGCCGCAGGCAAAATCACAACATTTTACGTCTGCCTCCACCCGCAAAAGCCCAATACATTCACCCACTCCGTTCCGGCAGAGGCCGAATGGCTCGGTCTCTTTGCGGCAGCCAACCATCTGGACGGCTTCCTGCGCTGGGCGTACAACTCCTGGAATCGCAATCCCTTTGAAACCACGGACTTTGTCCACTGGCCCAGCGGGGATTGTTTCCTCGTTTACCCCGGGAATCGCTCCTCCGTGCGTTTTGAGCGTCTGCGCGACGGTATCGAAGATTTCGAGAAAATCAACCTGCTGCGTTCGCGGGCAGCAGCTTCCCCCCGTGCGGCAGAAATCATTGCCGACATGGATAGGCAGCTGCTGGAAATCTTCTCCGTAGAACGCAGCAAAGGCAACACGCACACGCAGGATGTGATGCAGGCGCGGCAGATTATATCGGATACTATGCGCGCGCTTTCCGAACAGCCCGCTCTCATAGCCCGGTAATGCAAGGTCCGGACTTCAGCAGGGGCATCAGCTCCCGCATTGGTGTATTCGATGATGCCGTCATCGCCTTTCTGCTGGAAAAATGTGTGCGTCAATCAGAAGAGAGTGAAAAGCGCAATCTCATCATCGTATGGGAGATTCGCGATTTTTTTGTAAAGCTGTTCTTTCTGTTCCTTTATTTGCTTCCCCTGGCCATCGCTGCCATGTTAGCGGGACTGTGGTAAAGAGCACACAAAATATCAGTCTCGAAGCTGCAGCATCTCCGTCAGCATCTTCAGATGCGAACGAAGCAATTCTGCCTGAAGAATCTGCCACGATTCATTGAACCCGGAACCGATACTACCGGGCACAATAACAGGGGCATGACATTCCTTTACTGCCTCGAAATAAAAATCCCAAGCTCTCTCGGCCTCACGGAAACAACGAATCTGCCCGAGCGATACATTCTTGTCCGTGCGCGTCAAAATATCCCGTTCACGGTCATCATCCACCATCAGATTCTGCAATATTTCCCGCATGTGTTTCAGGCGACCCTGCCGCATTTCCAAAATAGCAGAAAAACACCTGTCGGAGCTGGCGACACTATGGATATAGTTTTGCAAATTCCTTTCAAAAGGCTCATACTTTTCCTCATTCTCTGCTTCCCAACAGTTATCTTTCGAGTAATAGCCCCATGCACCATAAACCAGCCCGCTCAAATCTTCCAATAAGCAGCATCGCAGCATGGTACGATACGCACTGCGTATCTTTTTCGCCGTACTTTCCTCAACCTTATTGCTAAGGCAACTATCAGCAAACTCCATGTGCGATTCGTAGAAGCAACGAGCGGAATCGACTAATTCGTTCACTTTATTCCGGCACTGTTCTGCATCCGGATTTCTCTCTCCATTAGTATAATCAAAAAGCTCCTTGTCTGCAATGTACTTCTCTATGTAAGCATGACAAGTATCCGCATACTGTTTGAAAAAGACATCGTCCGACATACCGGATTCTGCTGCAACAAACTCAGCATCCTTGCTGAGAAGTGTCACCTGCTCCTCTTCTGCCATGGAAGGAGCCATCAGGAAAACCGCTATAATGAGTACTCTGAACATTCTCTGGAGAAGCTACCAGAACAGACACGAATTGACAAGCAGAAAGAGTGCGCCTGCTCATTTATCTTTCTTCAAGTCGGGGAGAAGCCATCAGTTCATCCATTTCCCGACCATACAGAAAATACGGGTAGTTGTATGCTTCATCGCTGCGAGCTAATTCCCAATCATGGGGAGAGTGGCGATGAACAAACGAACTGCGTAGAAGCAACCATGCCGACTCCGTATATCGATCAGTCTTTTTGCAAGGAAGCTGTTGAGGCTCGATGCCGAACCTCTCCCGTATCTCTTGCGGGCTATATTCCAAATAGTACTCTTCCCAAAGGATGTCACCGGGGGCAACGTCTCCCTTGACCACGGATTGCACACGGTAGCGACGGGTAAGCTTTGTCTCGATATCCGGGGCTAAGTCGTACTCATCCTCACAGGTAACGCGGAGGATGATATCGCAGCTGTTGATATACTCCCGGACTTTATCCTTCGGCAGCGCCACGGCATCATCATCCCCGGCGCCGGGCCAATTATACACAGACACGGACGGCTCGCGAGAATCGCAAGCGCTCATCAACAGAAACAGGCTTGATAGGAAGTATAAGAGCTTCATTTCCACTATCGAAGCATCTGGACAAGGCACATAACACCCCACAGCAGAGAAAGGCACAACGCCATGAAGGGAATATGAGTGAAAGATTCATGCCCGCACATGCACCGCATGCAACCGCTCCGGCCTCAATGGCAGAGCGGTTGCAATAGCTCCGAATACACTCTTCTTTCCATGCCTCATGGCATTGGTTGGAGGTCAGAACTGTATCCGGTAGCCGACGGTGGCATTCATGTTCGTGTAATCATTTCTCAGTTCGACCGAACCGTCGGCAAAGATGTTGCCGCGACCAACGGGAACGGAAATTCCGGCGCCGAGTTCTACCCCCAGAGCACCCTGCTCCGCACTCTCAATGCGGGCGCGAGAAGCGTGGTTAATGAATCCGACGGAGCTATCGGTCTGCGTGTCGCCCATATCGTACTTGACGAGGATACGGGCTTCTGCTGCACAGCTGCGATTGAAGGTGTTCTGACCCAGCTCTGCCGCATAGCGGGCACCGAGTCCCAGCGTCACGGTATCAAGGCTCTGTTCGCCCACGCTCAGGGCAGCATCGCTGCCGGATTCGCTGTAGCCGTCCACCTCGGCGTGGCGGTAGGAGATGTTGAACACGGGACTGAGAGTGCTCTTGCGGCTCAGGGCAAAATCCCGACTCAGTTCGTACATGAGGCCGAATGCGGCACCCTCCGTATCACCGGCGGTTTGATAACTACCGGCGCTGTGGTTCACGGTGCGGCGGTAATCACTCTCCATAGTACCCACCGTACCGATGAAGCTGTGATTCCATGCGCCCTGATTATAGCGGGCAAAAGCGCTCAGGTAGTACGTATCCATATCGCCATCCAGATAATCGGCCGCATCGCTCTCCAGATCACCATACATGGCCGTGAGGGCAAGCCCCATGGTGAGCTGATTGTTCACCGTCATACCGACACCCAGCGAGCCGCCCCAGCTGTTCATGGTGTATCCGGCGGCAGTACCGTCCGCATCCTGCTCTGCGCGATTGCCTTCTGCATTCACCCAGGCAAAGAAGCGGGTCGGGGACATCGTAGAGACAAGCCCGGACTTCTCGTCTGTTATCGAACAGGTTGTGCCATCATTGCCGGATTCCGCACGATTGCGTATGGCGTTCAGGCGACGTTCAACATCACTGCTGAAAGCCTGACCAAGAACGGTTACGGAAGCACCCGACACAGCTGCCAGATCACGCTCTGTCAACACATCTTTTCTTGCCGCCTTCTGCAATGCATCCAGGCTGCCACCTGCTTCCACCGGTGTACGGAAGGAATCATTGAGAAGGGCGGCGCCCGCCTGTCCGTTACCGGATTGTGCCAATAACTCCGTCGTATCATCCACCGGCGGCAGCGGTTTGTCTTCCTCCGGCTTATCATCGTCAATCGGGGTCTTTACCTCTTCCGCAGACAGCACCAGTTCCAAACCGTCCCAATCCAGCGTGTATACCGTCTTACCGTCAGCGCTGAGGATCTCCGTACTATTTCCGCCATTCAGAGTAACGCTTCCATTGTAACGATTCCCCAGAGTCAGCACCGTCGTATTCTGACCGCCGACCAGAGCTTTAAGGACATCGTTCTCCGCCACCACATTAAGGGCGTCGCCATTCAGAGTAATGGCGGAAACGGAGGATTGCAAATGGCCCAACACCAAACCGCCGCCAAGAGTCAGCGAGCCGTTCACACTCAGCGTGGCGGTGCTTCCGGCGCTTCCAAGAGTCAGCGGGCCGTGAACAACCAGATTCTGAGCCTTGCTATGGCCGGAGTTCAACCGCAGAGCCCCCGGAACAACAGTTGTCCCGATTTGGTTGGCTGACAGGCTGTCCACCTGTACCTCTGCTCCGATTGAACGAGCCATCGGGGCGGCACCCAGCCATACGGTTGAGTTAGCGTTACCCAGATGATTGATATCCAGATTTTCTGTTTCGGTGGTGCTGAGGGCGCCGGTGTAGACCGTACCGGCCCAGCCATCAGTAAACACGACCCCTTCACCGGCATCGAGACTACCCTGCAAGTCATAGCCACCCGCACCGCTGAAACGGACTTTCTTCTCTGCAGACTTGCCCTTCAAACAGCTCTTTTGAAGCATAACATTCTCAGCTATCGCCACAGAGCCACCACTGATGACAGACACATCAGCCCCGGTATCGGCATCCATATCAAGAGAGCCGCCGTCAAGCGAAATACGGCGCAGCCTGTCACCGGCGGCGGCAACAACCTTGCTGGATGAAACAGTGTCGCCCTCGCTGAGCAGATAGTCGGAGTAGTCAACAAAAGTACCTTTACCGTAGCCAATACCGCCGACCATGGACAATACCTGTTCGCCATAACGGATCTGTGCACCGGAGCTATCGGTATTGCCGCCATCCACCACCGTGACGGAGAAATCATCCGCACGCAGGAATCCGCTCGTACCGCCTTCCTTAGCGTCTGCATCGATACGCACGGCCACGCCGGTCAACACTGGACGAAGAGATGATACATCAAACGAGCCCTTCAGCGTCAGATTACCACTGTTGGAAATGGCTTCCTGAAGAGCCAGCGTGACGTTGTTACCGGTTTGCAGCGTGCTGTCTCCGGCGGTGAAAATAGCTCCGGTTCCCAAAGCCTTCTCGTTACCGACCACCAGCGTACCGCCCAACA
This sequence comes from Akkermansia sp., assembly GCA_017409465.1. Classification (GTDB taxonomy): domain Bacteria; phylum Verrucomicrobiota; class Verrucomicrobiia; order Verrucomicrobiales; family Akkermansiaceae; genus Akkermansia. The sequence goes on from JAFQSQ010000031.1 coordinate 15,801, forward strand.
GCTCCGTGATACCGGAATAGTCGTTGGCGGTATTCACCGTCAGCGTGCCGCTACCCTTCTTCGTCAGCTTCATGCCGCCACTCATCTGACCCTCACCGGAGAAGGTGTAATCCTTGTCCGTATCAACCTCTACCCGTCCGGGCTTCAATGTTCCCACCAGCTCCACATCACCGGCCCCGGCATCGCCGAATACAACTGCTACGCCGTCTTTATAGAGGTAATCCACCCCTTCCTGTACCCAGTTGATAGATGATGCATTCCAGCGGCCATCTCCTTCGGAATCATTCCAGGTGGCAATTTCCAGAGTGGGGCGAGCCTCGTAATACAGCGTATCACCTACCCAGGAAAGAGACGCAAAATCGGCATCAGGATTACCGGTCACGGTCACTGTATCGAAAGACCAGTTGGTCGGCTTGCTGCCATTTTCCCAGGTAAGGAGCTTGTAGGTTTCTCCTGTGGTCTGAGAGCCGGTGATATTCAGGATAATTCCATCCCCGAATTGGAGTGTGCCGCTCAGGGTCAACTGTGCAACCGCATTTGCGGAATCAGTGCCCTGCGTCGCCCCCGGAAGGAAGGAGAGTGTGCTACCCTCAGCCATGCTGAGATTGGCGGATATGGTATTGACACCCTGCAACTGCAGGCTTGTTCCTGAAGCAAACACCAAGGAAGAAGCATCATGATTCAGAGCGGAATGACGCAGCAGGAGGGTAGCGCCGCTGTTCTCTGCGAGGCTGATTCCCTTACCCTTCAGCCTGGCGCCATCAACCACCTGCAACGAACCGCCTTTCAGCACGATGGGATTGTAGATTTCACTTGTCTGAGAGTTCAGGATTTCTGCCTCCGTGGCTTCCCGGGGTGTCTCTCCAGCATTGGTGTTGGCCTCAATAATGGACTCCAGATGCGACTTGGCGAACTCACCGCTGAAAACAATATCCCCGCCGGCTTGCTGCATCTTTCCGTCAGTACCCTTGTACTCCTCATTCAGAATGACAGAGGCACCCGCATATTCGCCCATGTACACGGCATCGTAGAAAACAATCTGTTTCCCGGTCGGGGCGCTCAGCATCAGCTTATCATCCGCAGAGTCCGGTGCCATGTAGATGCTGCGCAGACGCAGAGCATCATTCAACCGCTCATAGTTCTTCTCAAAGGTAACATTACCGTTTCCGGCAAACGTGATGCTGCCGGTGGAGTAGATAGCACCGCCGGCGGCTTCCACGCTCAGCGTGTCTGCGTTATTTTCATTGGAGAACACGCTCGCGCTGTTACCGCGAAGAAGAATATCACCATTGGAAAGGAAGGACAGGCTCTCCTCTGCATAGATAGCGCCGCCGCAGCTCTTCATGTCCATCTGCGTTGCCTTCTCCATCGGAAACATTTCCGCGCTTACATCCGTTATGGCATCATTATTCAGAAGGGAAATGTTCTTATTGCCGGAAAAAAGCGTCTCTCCTGCGGTATAAACAGCACCACCCAGAGCCGAGCGGGAAATGGAAATCGTCGGATTCTCAAAAATGTGTACCCGAGCCGCAGAACTATCCAGGCAGAAGTTCCCACTCAGCACCACATCTCCCTGAGTATTCTGAACCGTCAGACCTCCCCCGGCATACAGAGCACCACCGTTGCTGTGCGTTTCAATGTCAATGTCTGTATTTGAAGCTTGATTGCGATTTTCTATATAACGAACGTATGTAAAGTTATTTGCTGTATAGTTTCCGGAGAGCGAGATGTCTCCGTTTTCTTCCATCCGGATTTGCTCTTCCGCATACAGTGCTCCGCCCCTGCTTCCGATGCTCTCACGGTATGTAAAGGTCTCCGATCTATTCATCAATTCTACCATCTCCATAGCGGTCTGGGCAGAATTCCCTCTCAAAATCACCTCGTCGTTATGACTGAATGTTGCATTGTCGGTATACATTGCTCCGCCGAATGCGGTCCTCTTCATCTTTTTATCTTGAGACCCTCGTTCATCAATCCAGGCAAAGCGCATTTGGTTTTCTGCCGAGTTAGCCTCTACCACGAACTTATCATGGGACTCGATGATAAGAGATTCGGTTTTCAGAACGCCGCCACCGAGTTCACAGATGATATCGGATTCAACATTGTCATATGAAGAGTTTCCACTCCACACCCTGTTACCGGTCATCTCCACAGCTCCATTTGCCTCCAACGTAATGCTGTCGGAAACAGACATAACGGCTCCGAAAAGAGCCTCTGAGGATAGCGACACACTATCGACAAAGCTCAAATCAACCGTTGTATCGTCGGAATCATCTGCTTCGCGGATAACCAGCTTCGATCCGGCAGGCGTCATCTGTATACCGGCACCGGGAGCTGTTGCAGACATATTGGCAACATGAACACTGCCATCTATGGTCAATGTCCCTTCTGCAATGATACCGCTCCCGGGGGTGTAGGCAAAGCCATCGGCAATGAGGAGAGATGATACACCGGAGGCGCTGATGCTATTCGCCACCCCATTGGCCGCAATTTCCAACGCAGCGTCCTGAATCTTCACTTTCCCGCTGCCCAGCGCAGAAGCACTGCCGACCACGAGTTTACCGCCGCTGATAAGGGTATCTCCGCTGTATTCGTTGGAGGTCTCCAGAGTGAGCGTACCCGAGCCCTCCTTGGTCAGGGTCATCTCGCCGCTCAGTTTGCCTTCCCCGGCAAAAACGTAGTCTGCGGACGAATTGACGCGCACGGATTCAGGCGCCAATGTTCCCTCCAGCGTGATGCTCCCGGCTTCCGTATCCGTGAACACTACATCCACTCCATCCATATAGGAGAAATTAACCCCCTTTTCGGTCCAGTTCACCGAGGATGCGTTCCATTTGAAGTCGCCGGATTGGTTGCTCCAGGTGGCACACTCCAGAATCGGGCGCCCGACATAGGTCAGGACTCCGTTCTGTATGCTCAGCGGATCGATATCTGCCGTGGAGCCATCCTGCACGGTAACAACGCAATTCTCCGGGAACTGAAAACCATTTGCGTCACCGTCCCGGCGGAGCAGCTTGTATTCCTTGCCAGCCTCAATCGAACCGTCTATCCGGATGGTCAGGCGGTCTCCAATAGAAAGCTCAGAACTTGAAAGGCTGCCGACTAACTCATCAGCAGTAGATGAGGAAAGGGTAAAGCCCAGAATACTGTCATTCTGCATCTCCACCTTTGCGGCGGAAAGGGTACCGCCATCGGCAAAGGCCAGAGTAGAGCCGCCGTTGATGGTGACAGTACCGCTGAAGGAAGCGGAGGCGTCCTGAATCAACAGAGAAGCATTGCAGTTGCTGAGGGTGGAGAGTGAAGCGCCGGATAAAATGGCTCCCTTGATGATGCGGAAGGAGCCGTCTTCCAGAGAAATGGGACTATTGATTTCACTCGTGAGAGAAGATGCCAGCTCCTCATCGGTGGCCGTTTGCCGAGGATTGCTTCCACCCTCCGTATCTGCTGCGATGAGGGCATCCAGATGCGCCTTGGTATACTCACCGCTTAAAATCACAGCACCGGTGGCATTCTGCGTTACCCCCTCTTCATCCGTGTACGTTGAATTGATGCTGACGGACTTTCCTTCTCCGATATAGATAGAATCATGGAAGGTGATACTGTTATTGCTTCGGGCAGAAAGCTCAACATTCGCGTTAAACACATACACACTGCGCAGGCGGTAGGCATCCCCCGATTTCTCAAGATTTTTCTCGAACAGCACGTCACCGTTGCCGACGATGCGAACATCGCCGGACTCACTATTGATTGCAGCGCCTTTAGCAGAATGAGCTCCACCGATTGCCACATTACCCCGGAATGTAATGCTATCGTTATTACTTAACACGATTTCACCATACGTACTATGAATAGCTCCGCCTTCTGCGGTGCTGCTGCCGGTCACCTTGTTGTCGGAAAAAAGAACGCTGTTGTTATCATCAATAATCAAATTCTCCTTCTCCCAGAGCAAGTATATAGCACCGCCGGTTGCAATAATGTTGCTAGTCAGTTGATTGCCGGAAAAAGTCACCGTCCCGTTATGACACAACGATACGCCGTTCATGGCATAGACGGCGCCGCCATGTGCCAGGCGGTCTACGGTTGCAGCGTTATCACAGAAATAGACACCTTCATTCGAATCCATTTTCAGGGTATCTGCATATATCGCAGCACCCTCCGCCAAAACTGTGTTCGTCAGCGTGTTTTCATAAAAACGAATATCCCCATTGTGGAAAAACTCCGCCTTGTTGACCCAAACAGCTCCGCCTTCATCATCGCCGCTGTTTTTGGTAAAGATAACATCATCCGTTCCGCTTGTTCCATCGTTCACCCGCCGAACAATGAAACTTCCGCCTTCCATATTGATGGCGCTATTGGTACTGGACTTGAAGGAAAGGCGGCTCAGATAATCAAACACCACCTCCTTGCAATCCAGAAACACCGATTGCTGTACGTTCGTATCGCTGCCAAAAGAGGCGGAGTACGGCGACATCGGGTGATTCTCCGATGCGATAAAGAAAGTTCCGCCTTTAATCAAGGCTCCCGTAGACCCACCATAACCCACACCGAAGCCCAGTATATAGAGAAATCTGGCATCATCCGCATTATCATCAAGGTCAAACAAATGACTAATCCTCGTATATTCATCCACATTATCCGGCAGGGTAACGGGATAATCGGCGAAAGCCTGAGAAACGAGCATCGGAGCGGCTACGAGAGCCAGAAGGGCACGGTACAAACGGACAGGGAGATGTAATTTCATGGAAGATACCTTTCGCTGCTACTTATACATCATTATGAATGCTGTAGCATGGCTTATCCCCCGGTTATACCCCCTTATCCCAGAGATATAAGTTGTTTACACCTTATATAAACTGAAGTCGAGCTACCCACCTCGCTCCGATTTTTGGAGAATGCGGCATTACGCGAAAAGTTTGACATTTAATCTTTAATCTGCATATTGGCCTTGCTACAGCATTCATAATGCTTACGTAGTGACGAACGACGGTTCATCACATGACGAGGCGGTTCGTAACCGGCATGTTCACAGGGAGTTCTACTTCTTCTCTCCGTCCTGCATCAGTCTATTGAGTCTGTCCGACCACGCAGCGGCTTCTTTTTCGTGCTGTTCAGCATCCGGGCCGTTGCGGAGGATGTTGATAAGACGGGCAATGGCGCGGGGATAATCCTGACCGGCGGCAAGACGGAGCATACTCATGCCTTTTTTCTCGTCCTGCGGTACGCCATCAGCACCGGCGAGCAGAAGCTCGGCATACACCAGCTGAGCCAGCGGATCGCCGCCACCGGAGGCGGCCTTATAGAGTTGAATGGCCTTAGCCGTATCTGCCGGAGCACCGTTTGCCCCGGTCATGTACAGGTTGGCCAGGGCGGTGCAGGCCTGCGGCACGCCGCCTTTCTGCCCGATACGGGCGGCTTTCTCCAGCCATTGCATGCCCTCGCTCAGGGTTTCCTGTTTTTGCGAAAGGATACGCCCCAGACGATACTGAGCATCGGCCACGCCGGCTTCTGCGGCTATGCGCCAGTGCTTCAGCGCAGATTCGACCTGGTGAGACGCTTCGTAATCAAGCGTGCCGAGGAACCAATGAGCCTCTTTACTGCCCAGTTCGACAGCCTTGTTGTACCACTTGCGGGCTTCCTCAATATCCTGTTTCACGCCCTTGCCGCCGTACATGTAGAGAGCGCCCATATCCATGACAGCAGGCAGCCAATTTCCCTCTGCCGCCTTGCGAGTCCACTTCAGCGCCCCTTCAAAATCGGAGGCATCACCCTCGACATTCGGTTTCAGAAGATATCCGGCGTATTCATACATCTCCTGCGGGGTCTGAGGCTCTTTTTTACTCTCCCCCTCACATGCCGACAGCACCAAAACGCCCGAAAGCACAAGTCCCCATCCGAATACGCTCTTCATGCGCCCATTATACGATGCGCCCACGGGCAATGCAAGACAAGATAGAATTTGTCGGGCAGAAAGCCCGAGGAATTTTGAGCCCGGAGGGCGGTATAATCGTAGCGAGTGGCGGAGCTGCGACAGCAGCGGAGTCACTCGTAACGAAACAAAAGGATATGGGAGCCCCGATGTAGGTCGGGGCGGCA
>JAFQSQ010000059.1 GCA_017409465.1 Akkermansia sp.
ATCTGCGCGCAGCGCAGCGAACGTTGAATTCGTAAGTCGCCTGCCACGGCGAAGCCTTCGGCGGAGACGGGTCATTCGTCAATCGTACTTCCCTACAACTTCCCATCGACCGATCAATCTTTCATTGCCGGAACAATAAAAGTGAGGGGTTTACGTTGATAATTACATCAATGGATTTTTTTAGCAAGGAACGGATGCATGATATTCCGGCCAGGGGATTATTTGGCCAAACGTACCAAGTTTAAGTGTGTAATGGCTAATTTCGGGGGCATAGGTGGAGCCGGCTCGGTGCCGGGGAATTAGTCTTGACAACGTGTTCTTTTTTAGTTAGAGTGGGCTCTATGAACGACCTTATTCTTCCCCATCGTATCACCAGCTATGAATGCGGAGATGACAAAAAGATGAAGCCTGAGTGCTTCCAGCACTTCTGTCAGGAGATGGCAGAGGAGCATGCGTCGGCTCACGGCTTTGGCTATGATTGGGTGATGACGAATAAGACCGCATGGGTTCAGGTACAGGGGAATTATGAGATACTGCGCCGCCCGGATTGGAAGGAGACCGTCTACCTGCGTACCAACACGGGCATGGCTACAGCGCTGCAGCCGGGGCGATTCGTGGAGATGACGGATGCGGAGGGGAATGTACTGGCTCGTGCCGATATGTACTGGGTCATCATCAATTTTGCCTCGCGACGCCCGGTTCCGCCCAAGCGGGTAGGGCTGGCGCTCAATGAACCCTGCCCGGTACTGGGGACACCTCTTATCGACCCGGAATGGACAACAGAAGCACCTGCCGCCACAGCTGAGCTGAGCGCCACCCGCCGCGATGTTGATTTCAACGGTCATATCAACAATAGTGCCTATCTTATCTGGGCTCTGGATACGCTCTCGCCCGAGCTGCGTCCGGCGACGGAAATGGCTCGCTATCGTATCTATTTCCGCCACGAGAGCCACGCCGGCGATGCCATCCGGGTCGAGCATTTCGTGCAGGGAAACTTCACCCGCCATATCATCAGCTGCGGCGATGAAACCCGCGCGGAGATTACCATCGAGTGGCAGTAAAAAAACTTGAACTTATCCCCGGCCGGGGGTATGGTAGAGCGCATGCAGATTCCGACAGGACTCATCGACGCACTGTGTGGCAGACGCTGCGCTTTTGCGATGTATCGGCTTCCCGGAGAGAAGCCGGTGTTCTGCATGGCAGCTGACGGGCGGACAGAGTCCTCCCCGCGCGGAGAATCAGGTTTTGTGATTTCCACCTTTGAAGGAGAGTCGAGATTTATCCCCGGCGAGGCGGATTATCCGGTCGATGCGGCGCGGTTTGAGCAGCTGCCGCCGGCCACTCCGAGCACGCCGCCAATGACGCGAGACGAATATGCCGGGCTGTTTCGGCGCTTCAAAGCCCCCTTACTGGGGAATCCTCCGCTGCTCAGCAAGCTGGTATTGGCTCGCACGGCAGACATCGCAGTCCCCGATTTGTCACCAGCTGAGGCTTTCAGGAAAGCCTGCGACCTCTTTGATAACACCCTGACAGCTCTGTTCCACACACCGCAGCAGGGAACCTGGCTCTTCAGTACGCCGGAGCTTCTGCTGGAGGGCACGGGGCAGTGCTGGCACACCATGGCGTTGGCCGGTACCCGGCTCATCTCAGAGTCGGCATGGGATGACAAAAACATACGGGAGCAGCGGATTGTAGCTGATTTCATCCGCGACACCGTCGGCCGCCACGCCGATACTCTCGTCGAGGAACCAACGGACAATCTGCAAACAGGAGCTATCGAGCATCTCTGCACACGCTTCCACTTCAACATGGAGCCCCGGCACCTTACCGCTCTGCTGCAAGAGCTGCCGCCTACACCGGCAGTCTGCGGCTATCCCCCGATTGCGGCTCGCAGCTTCCTACACACCTCGCCGGATATCCGCCGTAGCTGCTATGCCGGTTATTTCGGTCCGATGAGCCCGCACCGCAGCTCACTCTATGTAGCCCTGCGGGGGATGCGTCTCTACCCGGGTGTATGCCGACTCTACGCCGGCGGTGGCATCATGCCCGACTCAGAGGAAGAAAACGAATGGCGGGAAACGGAGCAGAAAATGCAGGCGATGCGCCGAGTCATCGACGCCTGCCACCCCTGATGCTCCTACTCTATAGGCGGCGGCAACTGCTGCTGCTGCGCTGATACGACCATCAGCGGGGTCGAACAGACCATCAGCGGACCCGCCACCCCCACGGCCAATGCGTTGAGCGGTGCATCCACCAGCACACCGGCCACCACCCCCAGCGGGTACGCGTACAGCGCGCGGGCATTCAGCTGCCTCTCCCCATCGATGGTGGGCGCAGGGGTGAATTCACCGGGAAGAACGTATGGGGTACCAGCCGGTATCGGGAGATGTTTCCAACTACTGTTCTCCGCATAGCTTACTAACTTACCGTCGTGCGTTACCTCCCTGTAGAGGAGCTCCTGCTCCGTACCATCGATTTTGCAAAAGCGATCCGGTATCGGCTTACCGATAAGCATCGGCGGGTCACACTCCACTCGTCTGAACGTAGCGCGACGCCCCATGACATAGGTCTTGCCCCCCATCCGATAACCTGTACTCCCCTGCACCACCTCCACCCCGGAATACTCAGCGCCCATATCAAAGCAATGTTGATACAGGTTGGTGCAGGATACGCCGCCAAATCCTGCTGCCAGGCAAATAAGACTTCGTCCCAGACTCTTGAAGTTCATCTCTGTGCTCTTTTCTGTTGTTCTATCCCTGCCAGGCAATACAAAAAAGCTCAATTCCCGGGAATTGAGCTTTTTATGGAGTTGCGGGAGCAGGATTTGAACCTGCGGCCTTCAGGTTATGAGCCTGACGAGCTACCTGGCTGCTCCATCCCGCGATTTTATTGATAAACCTCGCAAGGTCGGGAGAAATATACACAAACTACAGCGCAAAGTCAAGACATTTTTCTCATTTATTGAAATTTTCTTAAAAAAAGCTCACTGTGTGGCCGGCCGGGCGAGATTATTGCTCCGACAATTAAAGGATGTTGCTCTGCCGATACGCCAAAGTCAAAATGAGAATTTGTCGGGAAGTACGAAGTCAAAAGGACGATGGACAAGGTACAGAATTCCGCTCGCTCTGCTCGCATGATGAACGATGAAGGACGCTTAGCGTTAGTTGAAACCATCTGCGCGCAGCGCAGCGAACTTTTCATTCGTACTCGGTTAATTTTTTGTGGTAAATTGAACGCGTTCGGGGTAAAATCCGAGCCTGCGGAGAAGTCGATGAGAGATCGCAACTAACA
>JAFQSQ010000032.1 GCA_017409465.1 Akkermansia sp.
CAAACGCAAGAAACCGAAGCCTGGTGGTCATAGCCTGATGGCCCCACCCGGTCCCATTCCGAACCCGGAAGTGAAACATCAGCACGTCGATGGTAGTCGGACGACAGGTCCCGCGAGAGTAGATAGCCGCCAGGGCTCAAACGAAGCTCCTGAACCGAGAGGTTCAGGAGCTTCTTCTGTATACACCACTCGGCTCAGAGAGCCGAGTTTTTCACCCAAGGCGCAGCCTTGTTTTCACCATCGGCTGTGCCGATTCTTCACCACGCCCGCCAGGGCGATCTTCGCGCGAGCGTTAGCGAGCTGCAAGTGTATGAGGTATGTGAGAGGTTTCAGGAAGCTCGCGGACGCTCGCGGTGAAGAACCGGGCATACGCCCGGTGGTGAAGAAAAATGCCTGCGGCATTTGGGTGAAGAACGCGCTGTACGCGCGTGGTGAAGAATTCCTGCCGGAGGCAGGAATGGAGGAGAGGGGATTTATCTCTCCCGGCGATGAAGCGCGCTGCCGCGAGCGAGGGATTGGGAATCAGGCGGCAGAGGCGGATTCTGCGGGGGAGAGGTTTTTGTAGCGCTCGAAGATGGCGCGGGGGTCTTTGTCAGCAGCCTTGAGCTCAGCAAGGATTTGTTCCCGCATGCTGAGAGCTGCTTGAAAAGCTGCCTGTTCGGAGCCGTACTGCTTGTCGGAGAAGTAGCGGGTGAACTGGTTCCACTTGCGGCAGATGCTCAGTCTCCAGCCCTGGAAGGATGTTGTCTCGTAGGTATAGCGGGTGATGTTGCGTTGCGTCATGGTTGTATGGGATGTGTTTGGGTTTTAATGAATGGGGGCGCTTTTTCGTTGCGCCGGATGCATCATCTCACATCGGGTGGGGAATACGCAATCTAATACGCTAATTGTTTCGCGGTGAGTTATAACAGCACTATCCCCAGGGCTTTCGCCTCGGGGATAGTGCTGCCGCCCTGATGGGCCGTGAATAGTGATTATCGGGTGCTCCGATGCAAGCTCGCTGTAGCGAGGTGGTTGAGGATTATTTGAGTCCCATTTGCTGGAGGAGGGCGTCCGGGTTGGGCTCGCGGCCTACAAAGTTGCGGAACAACACGTTGGGGTCGGCGCTGTCACCCTTGGAGAGGATGGTCTCGCGATAGGAAGCTCCGGTTGAGGTATTCATGATACCTTCCGCTTTGAAGCGGGCGAAGCCGTCAGCTGCCAGTACCTCAGCCCATTTGTAGGAGTAGTAGCCGGCGGCATAGCCACCGTTGATGCAATGGGTGAGGGTACGCATGATGGAGGGGTCGGTGACGGTGTAGGGCATGCGCCATGGGGCAAGCAGCTCCTGAGTGGCAGTATCGATGGATCGCCCCTTATATTTCTCATCGTAGTTGACGTGCATATCGAGGTCAAGTTTGGCGACACAGAGCTGATTCATGTTGTCTGTGGCGGGCATGAAGAAGCGGCCGGCGTTGAGTTTTTGCTGCATATCCTGCGGCATGAGTTCGCCGGTCTGGTAGTGGAAGGCGAATTGAGCGAGACCTTCCGGTTCCCATGCCCAGTTTTCAAACATCTGGCTGGGCTGTTCAACGAAGTCCCACGAAACGCTGGTGCCGCAGTGTGAGCTGAGTTCGGTGTCGCCCATCATGCAGTGCATCATATGGCCGAATTCGTGGAAGAGCGTGGTGACGTCGAGCTGGGAGAGCAGGGCGGGCTTGTCGCCAACGGGTGCATTAAAGTTGCCGCATATGCAGGCCAGATGCGGGGCATGCGGCTGACCGTTTGCCGCCGGGGTGCCGTAGTTCATCGGCATGACCCAGGCACCGGCGCGCTTGGAGTCGCGGGGGAAGGGGTCGAGGTAGAATGAGCCCAGGTGTGCCCCTGTCTTTTTGTCGCATACCTTGAAGAGCTGAACTTCCGGGTGCCATACCTCGATGGTGCCTTCCGGAAGAGTTTCGCCCGGCTTGATGCAGGCAACGGGTAGCTCGGTGATGGTAATGCCCAGCAGATTTTCGAAGATACGGAACATTCCGCGGTAGACGTTTTCGTACTGATAGTAGGGGCGGAGGTCTTCATAGTCGAGGTCAAAGCGCTCGTTGGAGAGCTGCCGCGAGTAGTACTGCACGTCCCACGGGTTCATGGCCGTGATAGTCCGGCCCTTCTTGCGGCTGACGTAGCTGAGCATTTCCTGTACCTCGCGATCGAAGGTGGGCTTGACCTTGTGCATCATGCTATCAACGAAGTCGATAGCCGTGGAGCCGCTGCCTACCATACGGCGTGCGGCCTTCATGTCAGCAAAAGTGCCAAAGCCGAGCAGCGTAGCCAGTTCACGGCGTAATTCCATGACCCGAGCCACGATAGCCTCGTTATCGTATTCGCCGGAGTTGCCGACAGTGTTGCGACCCTCCCAGCAGAGGCGGCGAGTCTCTTCGACATCGCAGTTCTTCATGATTTCGGAGTAGGAGGGGTACTGCAGGGTAATGAGCCACTGAGGGGCATCGGGTGTGCCGAATCCTTCAGCCTGTGCTGCTTCAGCGGCACGGGCAAGCCAATCCTCGCTCACGCCTGCGAGTCGCGATTTGTCTGAGATGACCAACTTCCAGGCGTTGGTGGAGTCGAGCACGTTTTTACTGAATTTGAGCGTCAGCGTGGAAAGTTCGAGAGCAATTTCAGCCTTGCGTTTCTTTTGCTCCGGGGACAGGGCGGCACCACTGTCGCGGAATGAGTCAACGACTTGCTGGACGTATCGTTGCTTGGCCGGGGAGAGGTCGCGCACCCATGCTTGCTGAGCAGATTCGCTGATGACCTTCCAAAGCTGTTCGTTGGCGATGAGGGAGGCAGAAAAGGCAGACAGTTCGGGGGTGAGTTGCTCCTGGGCATCGCGGAGAGCCTTGCTGTCCATGGTGGAGGAGAGGTGATGGAGCAGACTTGAGGCAACGTCTAATTCGTGAGTGGCTTTTTCGTAGGCTCCGAAAGTGTTTTCAAAGGAGGATTCCGCAGGCGTAACGTTGCAAATGGCGGCGATACGCGCCTTGGCCAGTTCCATACTGCGCCGGATGTCGTTGGTAGCCTGCTCTGCGGTCAGTTGAGACCATGCAGGGTATGTATTCCATTGGAAGAAGGGGTGCGAGTCCGACTCGGCCGCGGCACGAGGGGCTGCGGGTGCGGTCTGTTGAGCAAGCAGAGGTGCCCCGGAAACGAGACTCAGGGCCAATGTCATCAGTACGGCATGTGTTGCAGTCATACGCCCATAGGTACGCATGCGTAGCGGGGAATCTTTCAGCGATAAACAAAAGCTTGCCAAAAGGCGATACTGTGATATTATATGCCCAACGTTATGACCCCCAAACACATTGTTGCCGTTATTGACTATGGCTCACAGTACACGCAGCTGATTGTACGTCGCGTGCGCGAGTTGGGCTATCTCGCCAAACTTTACGCTCTGGAGGATTTGCATGAAATCAGCGAGCCGGGCGCCATTATCCTTTCCGGAGGTCCCCGCAGCACCTCAGAGCCGGATGCTCCCGATATTGATTTCGAGTGGCTTAAGTCGTTCGATGTGCCGATTCTGGGGGTGTGCTACGGGATGCAGTTGCTCAACATCAAGAACGGTGGAACCGTTCGTTCCAGCAACAAGCGTGAGTACGGCCCTGCCGCGCTCATCCCGGACAAGCTGGAAGGGCTGTATGCGGGTATGTCGCCGTCATCGCAGGTATGGATGAGCCATTCCGATACGGTCGACCACCTGGCAGACAACTGCAAGGTCATCGCCCGCAACAGTGACGGCGTACCCGTTTCTCTCCAGTGGGGGGATTCCATGTTCGGCATCCAGTTCCACCCTGAGGTGACGCACTCTCACGAGGGGCGTACCATTCTGCGCAACTTCCTTGCCTTTGCTAAAGAACTGGCACCGTTTGATATAGGTGATTTCAAGCGAGAACTCATCGAGGACATCCGTGCCAAGGTAGGCGATAAACAGGTAGTCTGCGGTGTTTCCGGTGGTGTGGATAGCACCGTGCTGGCCGTATTGCTGCATGAGGCCGGCGTGAACGTGCGCTGTATCTTTGTGGATAACGGTCTTCTGCGCAAGGATGAGGCTAAGGAAGTGCAGGCCAACTTTGAGCGCATGGGCGTGAAGATTGAAACAGTGGATGCCTCTGCCCGCTTCCTGGAGGCTCTGGCCGGCGAGACTGCCCCGGAGAAGAAGCGCCGCATCATCGGCAATCTGTTCATCGATGTGTTCTGGGATGCCGTGGGTGATGCTGAGATGCTGGCTCAGGGTACCCTGTATCCGGACGTGATTGAGAGTGCCTCCAATGCCAAGAGCAAGGCCTCTGTCATCAAGACCCACCACAACCGAGTTGAGCGCGTGCTCAAGATGCAGGAAGAGGGTAAGGTTATCGAGCCGCTGGCTTTCCTCTTCAAGGATGAAGTCCGTGAGCTGGGTGCCTCCATGGGGATTTCTCATGATATCCTCTGGCGTCATCCCTTCCCCGGTCCCGGTCTGGCCGTGCGCTGCCCCGGTGAGGTGACCAAGGAGCGACTGGATATCATCCGCGAGTGCGATGCCATCTTCATCGGCACGCTGCGTAAGTGGGATTGGTACGATAAGTGCTGGCAGGCCTATGCCGGGCTCATTCCTGTGAAGACCGTGGGGGTGAAGGGTGATGAGCGTTCCTATGAGTTCGCCACCAACCTGCGTGCCATCGTGTCTGAGGATGCCATGACTGCCGACTGGGTGCAGCTGCCCTACGATTTGCTGCGCGAAGCGTCCAATCGCATACTGAACGAGGTCAAGGGTATCAACCGAGTTTTATTCGATGTGAGTACCAAGCCCCCGGCATCCATCGAGTGGGAGTAAAGAGTTATTGTTCCGGCAATGAAAGATTGATCGGTCGATAAATGGGAAGTTGTAGGGAAGTACGATTGACGAATGACGAAGTACGAATGAAAAGTTCGCTGCGCTGCGCGCAGATGGTTTCAACTAACGCTAAGCGTCCTTCATTGTTCATCATGCGAGCAGAGCGAGCGGAATTCTGTACCTTGTCCATCGTCCTTTTGACTTCGTACTTCCCGGCAAATTCCCATTTGGCGTATCGGCAGAGCAACATCCTTTAATTGCCGGAGCAATAAACCACACGCTATGATTTTTCAACGGCTGCGTTTGCAGCCGTTTTTTTTTGCATGCGTGTCACAAAAAGGTACTTGCGCAGCGTCTGTGATTATATTAGTATAGGTGCATGAAGAAGTCCTTGATCACCGTGATGGTGCTGAGCCTGGGGCTGTTGAGTTCCTGCAGCCTGTTTGATGCCGAGGAGCAGGATTACACCCCGGAGTATTTGCGTGCTGACTCGCCTCTGGATCCGCCCGGTACGGCAGAGGCACGGGCAGCGCTGCGTGCCAGATTGGTGAAGGAAGGGAAGTTTGCTCCCGGTGAGCAGCTTGAGGTGCAGCAGGGTAAGGTATTCCTCTTTTACCGCAACCCGGACTATAGCCATGATACCGATGGGCGGATGGTCGATGCGGCGCACGCCCGCATAATTTCCTGTGAGGGACTCTATTATTTCGTGGAGACAGAGGGGGGCAAGAAAGGCTACCTGCGCGAAAGTGATCTGGTCAGCCCCATCACCACCCTGGTGGCGACGGATGATGCCCTGTTCCCCGGCGGAGAGCTGCCGCCCTTGCCGGAGAATTGGGAGGGGGCTGATGCCGAGTCAGAGGGGCAGCCGGGGGTGCAGCGGCTGATGACAAATTCCAGCGGACGCACGGTGGTGGTGGTGCGCAAGCAATCCGACCGCGGCAAGGAGTTTGAGGCTCGTCGTCGTCAATTGGAGGAGACCGAGGGGCGTGAGACGACAGCACCCGGTACGCCGCTGCCGGATCCGGCGTCGGTGCCGCTGCCAGAGCCTGCGGGTGGAGATGCGAACTGATGCCATCGCCTGCTTATCGAGCCCGAGTGGAGCGTTTTCTGCTGTATCTGGCGGCAGAGCGGGGCTTGAGTGTGCACTATCGGGAGTCGGTGCGGCAGAGCCTGTTTGCCTTTGGGCGTTGGAGCGAGCAGCAGGGCGCGGCGCCGGAAGACGTGACGCCTGCAATCCTGACGCAATATCGCCTTTATTTGCGAGCGCGCGAGCTGGCCGATAGTTCGGTACGCGTGGCGATGGTGCATCTTCGCATCTTTTTCCGCTACCTGCACCGCCGTGGCGGGCTGCCAACGGACCCGACCGCGCTGATGGAGAGCGGACGTGTGACCCGGAATATACCGGAGACGCTGAGTGCTGCGGCCGTGAATCAGCTGCTGAGCAGCATACCGGCAGACGATGTGCCGTATGGTACGAGGGATCGCGCCATGCTGGAGATGCTGTATGGAAGCGGCTTGCGTGTCAGCGAGCTGATAACGCTTCGGCCGGATCAGATAGATTGGGATGAGGGGTATCTGCGCGTGAGAGGAAAGGGGGGAAAGACGCGATTTGTGCCCTTGGGTGGGGTCGCTGCCCGAGCTCTGCGAGATTATCTGGAGCATGCCCGCCCCCGATTGCAGCGCGAAGGACGGAGAGCGACAGCCCTATTTCTTTCTAACAGAGGTACCGGCTTGACCCGTGATCGAATCTGGCAAATCATCAAGGCTCGCGCCCGAGCCGCAGGAATCGCGGATAATGTTTATCCGCATATGATGCGGCACTCCTTTGCGACGCATTTACTGGAAAACGGTGCGGACCTGCGTGTGATACAGGATATGCTCGGGCATGCGGATTTGGCTACTACTCAAATATATACGCATGTGGAGCGAAAGCGTCTCGTTGACACGGTGAAGAGCTACCATCCCCGCGGTCGAAAGTAGGCCATCGCTGTCCTTATCGGTGATATAGCCGCAGATGCCGTTGCGCGATGATATGAGCAGGCAGGTAAGCTCAGTCCAGTGGCAAAATGAGGAATATCTGCACCATGTGTCGTGAACTGTATGTGAAAGCTGAGGCTAACATGCTTGTTATCAGTTAGATGATTCGTGATGAATAAGCATGAAAAACGGAGAAACTTCTGATGAGATGCGTATCATCCGACCGGTGTATTGTCATAAAATACAAAAAAATAGCACAAAAAATCATTTATATGCTTGCAAATGCACATCAAAAGGTGTATATGCTTAGCAACATCACCTATTATTATGGCAAAGAAACACGCTACATACACCGCTCAGGAGAAGACTGATATCGTACTTAGGATTCTGCAGAAAGGTAAAGGAAACACCATACAGAAGGTTGCGGCAGACAAGAATATCGTGCCCACGCTGATTTCTCTTTGGAAAAAACAGGCAGAGGAAGCTATTCTGAAACGCTTTGAAAATGCTACGCCGGGACGCCGTAAGTCGACCGAACCCAAGGTGGCTGTCGCGGCTGATACCAAGGCACTGCGTGCAGAGCTCCGCAAGAGCAAGACTCGCGCCACCAAGGCTGAGAACAAGCTCAAGGATGTGGCTGCCCGGCTGGCTGCTCTGGAACAGTGCGTTCAGACAATGGGTGCTACCATGGGTTGCAAATTGGTGAAGAAGCGCAATAAGCGTACTCGTAAGGCCTGATTCGGGCCTGATGCCATCTTATACCAGAGTTACCGGCGGCGCAGCGGTGCACGCCGGTAGTTCTTTTCAGACCTATTTCTGTCGGCTGGAGCAGAAAACGTGACAGAAGCGTGAAATCCGCTGCGTAACAATAACAAATCGTGTCTGCGGAATGCAGGAAATGCGGTTGATGCTTTTCTGAATAAATATCTATGAATACAGTTTTTCAACGATGGGTGAAAGGGTTCCGTCGCGCAGGTGCGTTGGCGGTGGCGGCTGCAGCTATGTTGCCGACCGTGACTCAGGCCGAGCCTGATTATAACCTGATAGGTAAGCAGTTTTCGCTGGTGTTGCAGAATGCACATTTCTCGAGAGCTCGCTTTACGCAGGAGATGTACGGGCAGTTTCTGGAGTGTTACGTTCAGACTCAGGATCCGCAGCACCTCTTCCTCAGTGAAGATGAGGTGAAGCACCTGCGAGAGCTGTATGCCACCAGCTTCGGCGACTATCTGCTGGCCAATCAGACCACCCGACTGGCTGAGGAGCTGTACGCATACTACAGCGACAAGGCGCTGGCTCGCATCAGCTACGCTGAGAACCTGCTGCGGCAGTACGCGGAGAAGATGCCTGCATTTGACTCAAGCCGCAATGTCCCCCGGGTGCGCCGTAAACTTCCACGCGCAGCCAACGCTGCCGAGCTGGAGCAGGCGTGGCGCGATCAGGTGGAAGATATGCTGCTGTCCGAGGTGCTGCGTCGGGAGAACGTCGCCAAGCTGGCAGAGGAGAAGGGTAAGCCAGATCCCAATGCCAAGGAAAAACCGGTGGTGGAGAAGCTGCTGGCGCGTCTGAAGCGTATGCGGAACGATATCCAGGAGGCTGATCGAGAGGATATGGTGAGCTACCTGCTCAATGCCGTGGCGCATGTGTATGACCCTCACAGCGACTACATGGGCGCCCGTGAGGAGCAGCGTTTCAAGGACATGATAAAGGCATCCATCGTCGGTATTGGTGCCCGCCTCAAGTCCGATGATGATGGATCCACCTGTATCGAAGGAATCGTGAAGGGCGGACCGGCTGCCAAGTGTGGCCAGTTGAAACTCGGTGATCGTATCGTGGCTGTGGCTAAAGACGGCGATGAGAACTGGACAGATATCATGTTCCTGAGCATCGACAAGGTAGTCGATCTGATTCGTGGTAAGAAAGGCCAGACCGTCAAGCTCCGTGTACACGATGCTGAGGGTGGTAACGAGCGCGTGGTTTCCATCGTTCGCGATGAGATTCCGATGTCTGAGGAGCTGGCCAGCGGCCGAGTCGTGGATCTGACGGCTCCGGATAGCACCGGGGCGATGAAGAAGTATCGCCTGGGCATTCTGACGCTGCCTTCTTTCTACGTTGACCTTGACGACGGCGATGTTCACTGCGCGGCAGATGTGAAGCGGATTCTGCGGCGTATGCAGATGGAGGGAGTTCAGGGTATCGTGCTGGATCTCCGATTCAATGGCGGTGGCTCCCTCGATGAGGTGCGCAAGATGGTGGGATTCTTCACCGGCGCCGGACCCGTGGTTCAGGTGAAGGATTCTCGTGGTCATGTGGAGCGACTGACGGTGAGTGGTCGGCCGCTGTTCCGTGGAGAACTGGTGGTGATTATCAATAAACTGAGCGCTTCAGCTTCTGAAATTTTCGCCGGTGCAATGGTGGACTACGGTCGTGCAGTCGTAGTGGGTGATGAGGCGTCCTATGGCAAGGGTACGGTGCAGGTACCGCGAAGCCTGGCAGATTACATGCCGTATTTCTCCTCCCGCGAGGGATGCGGCATGATTAAAGTGACCACGCAGAAGTTCTATCGTGTGGGTGGGGCGTCGACCCAGCTGCGCGGTGTGCCCAGCGATATCGTGCTGCCGACAGCTACGAGCGGGTTGCGTATCTCTGAGGGCGAGCAGGATTACGCGCTCCCCTACGATGAGATTCCCCGTGCCGGAGGGTACGTCAAGAGCAATCGTATCGCCCGCATCCTGCCGGCTCTGCTGGGGCGCAGTGCTGCGCGTGTTGCCAAGGACCCTGATCTGCAGTACATGCAGGAGGATGCCGCTCGCGCTGATGAGCGCCAGAAGAAGAACAGTGTCTCTCTCAACAAGGAAGAGCGACAGGCTGAAAACGCAGCATTGCTCGCTCGTAAGAAGAAGATTGACGAGGAACGCAAGGGGCGCTATGAGAAGATGGCTGAGGAGGATAAGAAGAATCTGACGATCTATCGCCTGAACCTGACGGATGTCAGTGCAGCCAAACTGCCCATAGCAACGAAGGAAGATAAAAATGAATTCATGGACGAGGTAGAAGACCCCGAGGAAGAGTTGACTGAGACTCCGGAGTATCCCTCAAACCTGGATCCGGTTTTGCGTGAAAGCCTGTATATCGTCAAGGATATGATTGATCATCCCTGATAAGAGGCTGGACAGAATACGAAAAATCCCCCTCATGCCGGATATGGGTGCATGAGGGGGATTTTTTGTGGTACGGAGGCAAGCAGGGGGAGGGCCGAATCAGCGTGAGTGGTGTGTGCTGAGACCGCCGCGCAGGAGGCCCAGCAGAGCCACGGTGCGCGCCCAGTGCTCGGGGTGGTCATCGGTCTCCGGGAAGAGGCGCCCTTCGGGGATGCGGGCGTAGCGTTCCGCGGCAGCAGAGTGGGAGAGCTCGCGAAGCCCGACACTGAAGAGAGCTCCGAGCTTGAGGAACTCGCGGGCGAGCTCGTGGGAGCCGTTCCAGGCGTGGAGCAGGACTCGGGGCAGGGTGCGGTTGCGCTCGCGTTCGCGGAGAATGTCCAGCAGCTCGCTCCAGGCTCGCACGCCGTGGAGGTGGACGATGCGGTCATGCCGGAAGGCTGCACCGAGGTGGATGTGGAGCAGGAGCCGCTGGGAATCCAGCGTCTCGGCGTGTTTGGGTGAGGCATCCAGTCCGCTTTCGCCCACACCTGCCTGTGGGTAGCGGGTGAGCCAATCATCCAGCTCAAAGGCGAGCTCGGCCGGGTCAGCCTCTGCTGCGTGCCAGGGGTGGATGCCGAAGCAGGGAGTCATGCCCGGCGTAGCGGCGATGTGTTCCCAATCGCTGCGAGTGACGGCGCAGAGGTAGCCGCCGTTGGGGGAGGGGTGGTGCGTGTGATAATCCTTCATGCAGAAAAGTCGGTTCAGTGGAGCAGGTTGTTCTGCCGGAAACTGTAGAACGGTTGGAGCCGCCCCGGAGCTTCCGTGCCCAGGATAACGTGGTCAAACAGGGGGATGCGGAGGAGCTCTCCACTCTGCGCAATGGCTCCGGTGAGTTCCATGTCGGCTTTGCTGGGGGAGGGGTCGCCGCTGGGATGATTGTGAACCATGATGATGCAGGCGGCGTTGCAGATGATAGCCGGGCGGAAGATAGAGCGGGGATTGGCCGGAACGGAAGTCAGCGTGCCGCGGGCGATGAGCATGCGGCGGATGAGTTGTTTGCGGCTGTCAAGCAGGAGCAATACGAGATTTTCTTCGGTTTCGTAGCGTAAATCACCGATGAGATAGTCGTACACGATGCGGGGATTGCGCATTTCCACACGTTCCATATTTTCGCGGACGGCTCGCTGCCCCAGCTCGAATGCGGCGGCCAGCGTCGTGGCCTTGGCCGGGCCCACGCCCTTGCAGCATTCCATGATTTCTCGGGCATCCATCGTGCCCAGTCGCGCCAGAGAACCGGCTTCCCTTTTGATGAGAGCGGCCAGTTCGAGAACGGGGCAGCCCTGCAGGCCGGTGTGCAGGAAGAGAGCGATGAGTTCTTCATCGCTGAGAGCACTGCGACCGTGGCGCAGCATCTTTTCGCGGGGCATGAGAGGCTCTTCCGGTGCCGGAGCTGTAGAATTCATGGGCATGATTGAGGGGGGATGTTGAGATTGTAGGCGCAGAAGGGCGGTGGGTGCAAGCTTTTTTTGAAAAATCGGTGAGAAAAGACGGAAATTTATTCATTATTGGCTTGCTATGTGGCTGTTGAGCGTGTAGAATGTGCGCGACTGCGTGTCGCATGGTGGTGCATTGTGCCCACGGTGCGCAGCGAGTTACCGAGGGAAACGAGGGCCGGCTCCGGTTTTCTGAGGTGCAGCGAGGAGCCGGCGACAAGAAGAAAGAAAAATAATGAGTATACATTCCGTTACGTGCGCCGTTGGCGCCAATCCCATCACGATCGAGACCGGTAAACTTGCCCGCCTGGCTGATGGAGCTGTTACTGTTCGTTGTGGTGATACCGTGGTGCTCGTCACCGTTGTGAGTGCCACCAAGATTAAGGAGGGGCAGACCTTCTTCCCGCTGTCTGTGGAGTACAAGGAGAAGGCCGCCGCTGCGGGTATGTTCCCCGGCGGATACTTCAAGCGTGAAGGTCGTCCCACCGAGAAGGAAATTCTGACCTGCCGCATGACGGACCGCCCCCTGCGTCCCATGTTCCCCAAGGGCTACTTCTACGACACGCAGGTCATCTCTCTGCTGCTGGCTGCCGATGGCGAGAACGAGCCGGACATCCTGAGCATCAACGGTGCTTCTGCTGCCTGTGTGATTTCTGACCTTCCCTTTGCCGAGCCCGTGGGTGCCGTGCGCGTGGGTCGCATCAACGGTGAGTTTGTCATCAACCCGACCAACACCCAGCGTCTGGAGTCCGACCTCGACCTGGTGTATGCCGGTTCCAAGGACCAGGTTATCATGATAGAGGGCTCTGCCAACGAGCTTCCCGAAGAAGACTTCATCGCTGCCCTGCGCTTTGCTCAGGAGAATGTGGCTCAGATTTGCGCCGCCCAGGAAGAACTGCGCGGCATCTGCGGCAAGCCCACGCGTGAGTACGAGCTGACGCTGGCCAAGCCCGAGCTGCTGGAAATCGGCTATCAGGTGGCCGGTGACCGCATTGAGGAGGCTATCTATGCGCCGAACAAGATTCAGCGCCAGAAGCAGGTGGGTGCCCTGCGCGACGAGGTGGAGGCCGCCATCAAGGCCGCATACCCCGAGTCCACGGACTTCGACGTGGAGCAGGTGTTTGAGTACATCCAGAAGAAGGCTTTCCGTATCTCCATCATGGAGCACGACAAGCGCGCCGACGGTCGCGCCATCAAGCAGCTGCGCCCGTTGACGGCAGAGGTGAACGTGCTGCCGCCCGTGGTGCACGGTTCCTCCATCTTCGCCCGCGGTGAGACCAAGTCCCTGTGCCTTGCCACGCTGGCTCCCATGGAAGAGAAGCAGTATCTGGACAACTACACCGGTTCCGTGGATGAGAAACGCTTCATCCTCCACTACAACTTCCCGCCCTTCACCGTAGGTGAGACCGGCCGCTTCGGCGGTCAGAATCGCCGCGAGATTGGTCACGGCGCTCTGGCTGAGCGTTCCATTGCTCCCGTGATTCCGGATGAGAACGAGTTCCCCTATGCCATCCGCGTGTCCTCCGAGATTATGGAGTCCAACGGTTCCACCTCCATGGCTTCCGTCTGCGCCGGCTCTCTGTCTCTGCTGGCTGCCGGTGTGCCGCTGAAGCGCCCGGTTTCCGGTATCTCCGTGGGTCTGGTGACAGAGTTCGAGAACGAGGGCGACCGCGAACCCAAGCGCTACAAGACTCTGCTGGACATCATCGGCTCCGAGGACTTCTACGGCGACATGGACTTCAAGCTTTGCGGTTCTGAGGTGGGTGTGACCGGTTACCAGCTTGACCTTAAGCTGCCCGGCATTCCGCTCTACATTCTGGAGGAAGCCATCCATGTGGCCCGCAAGGGGCGTCTGGATGTGCTGGATACCATGAATGCCTGCATCTCTGCCCCGCAGGCTATGAGCCCGAATGCTCCGCGCATCGAGTCCACCAGCATCCCGCAGGATCGCATCGGTGAGCTCATCGGCCCCGGCGGTAAGAACATCAAGGCTCTGCAGGCTGAGACCGGTACGGACATCAACATCGAAGAGGACGGCACGGTGCGTATCTACGGCAACCGCCAGGAGGGCGTGGAACGCGCGCTCTACCTCATCGATCGCATGTTCAAGGAAATCGAGGTGGGTGAGACCTACGAGGGTAAGATTGTCTCCACCAAGGAGTTCGGTGCCTTCATGGAAGTGCTGCCCGGTAAGGACGGCCTCATCCATATCTCCGAGCTGGCCGAAGGCCGCACGCAGAAGACGGAGGACGTGGTGAAGGTGGGCGATATCGTGACCGCCAAGTGCATCGGAATCGATGACAAGGGCCGCGTCAAGATGTCCATGCGCGCCGCTGCCCGCGACCGCAAGGCGAAGGAAGCCGCCGAGAAAGGCGAGGCCTGATAGCCGCTGCCAGATTTCAGTAAATCAGCCCCGTTTCGACAAAAGAGGTCGGAACGGGGCTTTTTCTGAGCTGAGGAAAAGAAAAAGTGAAAAAAAAGGGGTGAATAATGTTTTTTTTGATTGCCAAAGGAAGCAATCTGGTATAGATATATTAGCGTACATCTGCAAATTTTACTTACACCATGTGGAAATATATCATCATCGGCGCCGGCGTGCTCTTCTTGGGCGCATCTTATTTCTTCTACGCTGCCAACACGGCTATGACATCTCCGGACGGTGAACTGGCGGCTTTTCAGTCCCGCTACGAGCAGGCCGTCAAGAAGAGCCGAGACGTCGAACTCGACCTTGCCATCAAGAAGTATGCTGAAGTGCGTGCCGACTTCTTCCGCCTGCAGAAGCAGCGCTATATAGAGCACAAGGCGGCTCTTGATACGGAGGATGCCGGTGTGGTGATTGAGGTGAATAACACACGCAGCGAGCTGGAAGCCGCCAAGGCTGACCTGCAGCGTCTTCGCGATGAGTTCAAGGTGTTTGTACGCGATGTGGCTACGGCCGTGGCGATGGAGGAGGACGGCTCTCTGAGCGATGCCGAAATGGCAGAGCAGGTGGGTGCCAAGATTGCCGAACTGGTGGAAAATAACAACACGCTGGAGGCTCAGCTGGCTGCCGAACAGGCGGCTGTGGCTGCTCTCGGTGCTGAGAGTGAGAGGACGCTGAAGGCCATCGCCGCCGCCAAGAAGCTTAACTCCGACCGTATGGCTCGTATCTCGCCGCCCGAGCTGAAGTGCACCGTCATTAGTGCTGACCCGAACTGGGACTATGTGATTCTCGATGCCGGTATCGATAAGGGCGTGGTGATTGGCTCTCGTCTGGCGGTGCTGCGTGGTGATCGCAAGATTTGTGAACTGAACGTCACCGTGGTGGAGGATTCCCGCTCCAGTGCTGAAGTTGTCTATACCACTATTCGTCCCGGTGATACCGTCAAGCCCGGTGATACGATTATCTCTGTCCGCAACAAGTAATTTTCAACCTATCTCCCTGACATGAAAGTCTCTCAACTCATTATCTCTCTCCTCGTGTTGCTCCTGGGTGCCGGTCTGGCCATGTATTCTGCCGACCAGCAGAAAGTGATGGAGCTGCTGGTTGCGACCCACGGTGGTGGCTCCCAGATTTCTGATGCCGATGCCACGGGGCTCCGCAAGCTGAATGCTGATCTGGATGCTGAGGTGGCGCGTATTTCCGGCGAGCGTTCAGCCGCCATCGATGCCACCGAAGGTGCTCGTGTCGAGATGCGTGATATGCGCGATAAGCGCAACGACTCTCAGGCCAAGCTTGATGCCGATAAGGCAGAGCTGGCTGATCTCAAGATTCAGGTAGATGCGACCACCAAGACTGCCGAGCAGCTGCGTGATACCTACAACGCCGCTCTGGCCAAGCTCAAGTCTGCCGGTTCCCTGGAGGCTGATTCGACCAACCTCACCGAGGTGGTGGAGGCCATCAAGGCTGTTGTGGACCGCGAAAATGCCCGTAAGCAGGATTTGGAGACCCGCCTGGATGAGGAACGCACCGTGCGTACTGCTGCTACGGAGAAACTGGCCAAGGAGAAGATTGAACTCAATCGTATCAATGGTATCAATGATCGCTTCTTCAAGGATTACATGAAGAACGGCGATGAGTTTGCCCTGCTTGCCGTGGATATGCGCTGGCGCTTCGTGGCCTTCAAGGTGGGTACGGACAGCGGTCTTGTGGCCGGTGACAGCACTCCCCTGTTGGTGAAGCGTGGCCCCATCGAGGTGGTGAAGCTGCGCATCGTCAGCATCAGCAATGGCATGGCCGTGGCTGAATTTGACCCCGCTACGCTGAAGCCGGGTGTGCGCCCGCAGGTGGGTGACCTCGTGTTCCGCCAGAAGCCCATCGGTAGCTGATATCGAAGCGGGCGAGCTGAAGAAGCCCTTTTCTGCCGCTTGCCCGGTATGGTTCCGGGTAAGCGGTTTTTTTCTGAAAATTTCAACTATTATTCCGCAAGAGTTGTCTCTTCTCCACACGAACATGAAAACACGTTATTTTCTGATACTGCCGATGATGGCACTGGTGCTGACGGCCTGCCAGACGTCTATGCCTGAGGTCCCTTCCAGCGGACGTAAGGTGGTGGGTCCCCGTGGGTCTTCCGAAAGCCTGAAACCGTGGAGTGTGCCCACCAAGCAGGAGGGCGATGCCACGCTTGGCCCGCTGAGCGATATGAACCGCCGCTGAGGACAGCGATGACCAGGGCTCAGCGCGCAGCCATCGTCGCGGAGGAACTGGAGCGGGGTATTCCGCATCCGGAGGTACCCCTGCGGCACCATGATGCCTACACACTGCTGGTCGCGGTGATGCTGTCGGCGCGATGCACGGATGCACGGGTCAACCTGGTGACTCCGGCATTGTTTGCGGAGGCCGATACGCCGCAGGCGATGGCGGCGATGCCTGTGTCACGCGTGCGCGAGTTGATAGCCACCTGCGGTATGTGTGATACCAAGGCTTTGCGACTGGTGGAAATGTCGCAGCTGCTGCTGGAGCGGCACGCAGGGCAGGTGCCCGCAACCTTTGAGGAGCTGGAAGCGCTACCCGGAGTGGGTCACAAGACCGCCTCCGTAGTCATGCATCAGGCGTTCGGTCACCCTGCCTTTCCGGTGGATACCCATGTATACCGTCTGGCTCGCCGCTGGAAGCTCAGCAATGGCAACACCGTGGAAAAAGTGGAAGCCGATTTGAAGAAAATTTTCCCCCGGGAAACATGGGGTGATATACACCTGCAAATGGTTCTGTGGGGGCGGCAGTTCTGCCCTGCGCGGGGATGTCGGCCGACGTGTCCTGTATGTAGTCGGCTGGGTGTGCACTGAGTGGTTCAGAGCCCGGCAGCGGCGATGAGTTGCGCTGAGGCCGGAGCAAGCCGGGATTCGTGCAGGTCTGTCAACCATGCGGCTGCAGAAGGATAGCGGTCGCTGATGCATGGGGAGCAGGCTTTGTCGATGGAAGCCAGCAGAGCCGGTGCGTAGAGAGAAAGCAGCCGGCTGTTGCGGGTGAGTGGTTGAGCCGTATCGTACAGTACGCGCTGGTGACAGGCGGGCAGGCAGGTGCCGGTGAGGATGTAGTACAGTGTTGCCCCGAGTGCGTACAGGTCGGTCCAGGGTCCCTGATTCCCGCCTTCTTTTAATTGCTCAGGTGGTGTGAATCCGGGAGACTCGACAAAGTTTGCCGACAAATCTCCATAGGATTCGCGAGCCGCTCCGAAGTCGATAATGACGGGGAATCCCTGTCGGTTGACCAGGATGTTATCCGGTTTGATGTCGCGGTGCAGCAGCTTTTTGCCGTGCATGTAGTCCAGGGCATCCAAAAGTCGCACCATCAGCCCGAGAAGGGCATCCTGTGGTATGCTGAGGCGGCAGGAGGCGTATTCTGCGGCCAGGGCTCCCAGAGATTTTCCATTGATGAACTCTGTGACGTAGTAGGCCGTCCTGTGCTCTTCAAAGTACGAATATACCTTGGCTATGCAGGGATGATCCAGCGTAGCGAGCAGGCGGGCTTCACGAAGGAAGTTGCCACGGGCCCATTCATGGCGGACGCTGTCGTTTTCCGGGGAGTTCAGGCAGACATCCAGAGTGCCGCTCCGGCGGTAGCAGAAAGTGTCCGGAAAGCTTTCCTTGATAACAACCGGCCGAGCCAGGCACGTCTCGCGAGCCAGATAGGTGATGCCGAATCCACCGGCTCCCAGAGGACGCATCAGCTCATACCCATGCAGCAGGGTGCCGGCGGGTAATTCCTTGGGAGCAATATCGCATTCAACCCCGCTGTCATCTGTCGGCTCTCGTTTTTCGATAGTTGCCAGGATATCATCAGCAAATGAGTGCACGGGGGGAGAATCGGAGCTGTCAGGAGAATTCGGCATGGCGTTTCCGGGTGTATGATATCATTCGTCCGGTGCATCAGGCAAGCCTATTTTCCGGGCCCGGAGGCTGAGGCATTGCTTTCTGTGCCAGATAAGGCTTGATTTAGAGCAGAAAATAAGGTAGGCTCTGGGGCATGTTCGTAGACAACATCCGAATTTTTGCTCGCGCGGGTAAGGGCGGAAATGGCCTGGCCAGTTTCCGCCGTGAGAAATTCGTGCCGCGTGGCGGTCCCGATGGCGGCGATGGCGGCGATGGCGGCAGCGTCATCCTGGAAGTCAGCACGGGAGTGAATGACCTGCGCTCGTATTTCTATGACCCCAAGCTGCTGGCGACCGACGGCATGCCCGGCATGCATGCCCGCAAGCATGGCAAGGACGGCAAGACGGTCATCGGCAAGGTGCCGCCCGGCACCATCGTGTACCGCAGCAACGCCGCCACCATGCAGGAAGCCACCTGGCTGGAGCGTGAGGGCGATGGTATCGAGCTGGAGCAGATAGCCGACCTCACCGAACCGGGAGAGCGCTTTGTGCTCTGTCAGGGCGGCAAGGGCGGTCGCGGCAACTGGCATTTCCGCACGGCCACCAATCAGGCTCCCATCGAGTTTGAATACGGCACGGAGGCCGAATCCGGTGTTTTCTTCTTTGAGCTGCGCCGCATTGCGGATGCCGGGCTGGTGGGCTATCCGAATGCCGGTAAGAGCACCCTGCTGACCGCTATTTCCAACGCGACCCCGAAGGTGGCCAGCTATCCTTTCACCACGCTGCAACCGATTGTGGGTGTGGTGGAGTTTGAGGATTACAGCCGATGCGTGGTGGCAGATATCCCCGGTATCATCGAGGGAGCCTCCAACAACCGCGGGCTGGGGCATGAGTTCCTGCGCCACATCATGCGCTGTCGTGTGCTGCTCTTTGTGGTGGATATGACCGGGCTGGAGCATGACCCCGTGGAGGCCATTCAGACCCTGCGCAAGGAAATCAAGCTGTATTCCGAAGAGTTGGCCACGCGTCCGTGGGTGATTCTGGCCAATAAGATGGATGAGGAAGCCGCCGCCGAGAATCTGGCCGTGCTGCAGCAGCGTTTCCCGAAGGTGGAAATCATCCCGATTGCTGCGGCAACGGGGCAGGGTATTCCCGAGTTCAAGGAACGCCTCAAGAGTATACTTCAGGAGGACTGATTCCGTGGTCGTTGCGCTGCTGTCCGATATTCATGCCAACCTGGAGGCATTGCAGGCCGTGCTGGCCGATATGTCTCACAGGGGGGTGGACGGTGTCCTGGGATTGGGAGACTATATCGGCTTCAACGGTAATCCGGCGGAGTGCCTCAACCTGGTGCGCCCTCACCTGCTGGCGGCGGTGCGCGGCAACCACGAGGAAGCTCTGCTGGATCGGGCCGTTTTCGGCGTGGAGCTCTACCGCCGTATGATGGAGCTGACCCGCGAGATGCTGACACCGGAGCAGATTCAGTGGGTGCGCTCGCTGCCCACCCACTCGCTCTGGCAGGGATTTGTTCTTTCTCACGCTACCCCGGAATCACCCAAACGCTGGGGGCGGGTGGCCAATGTGAACGATGCTCGTAAGGTTTTCGCCGCGGTGAAGAACCGTGTCAGCTTCTTCGGTCACACGCACCGTGCCTCCATCTTCCGCCTGCGGCACGGCGTGGTGGAAAAAATCCCCGTGGAATACGATGCCCAGGGGGATTTTGCGCTGCATCTCTCTTCCGACAGCCGCTTCCTGGTGAATCCCGGTTCCGTGGGGCAGCCGCGGGATCTGGATTGGCGGGCGGCCTATGGCTTGTTCTGCCCGGAGACATACACGCTGCATCTGCGCCGGGTGGCCTATGATGTGGCGCAGACCTGCCCCAAGATTGCGCGCACCGGGCTGCCGGAATCCTTTGCAGAGGCGCTGCGCCGGGGGACATCACCCACCGGGGATTGAACCTGTTAACCTTTTAGCCTGTCACAAGACGTATGAAGATTTTCTCCTCCGTGGATGAATTGGTGGGTGGGACGCCCCTGTTGGAGGCTTCCCGGTATGCTGCCGCGCACCGGGTGGCTGCTCGTCTCCTGCTCAAGCTGGAGTATCTGAACCCCGCCGGTTCTGTCAAGGATCGCGTGGCACGCGCCATTATCGAGGATGCCGAGGCTCGCGGCCTTCTGCGCCCCGGCGGCACCATCATCGAGCCCACCAGTGGCAACACGGGAATCGGCTTGGCGGCGCTGGCGGCAGCGCGCGGCTACCGCAGCATCTTCGTGATGCCGGATACCATGAGCGTGGAGCGGCGTAACATGCTGCGTGCCTATGGAGCGGAGGTGGTGCTGACCCCGGGGGCTCTGGGTATGCAGGGCTCTCTGGACAAAGCTGCGGAGCTGCAGGCGGGCATCCCCGGCTCCATTCAGGCCGGGCAGTTTGTCAACCCTGTCAATCCTGCGGCTCACTACGCGACCACCGGCCCGGAAATCATGGCTGATACCGAGGGTCAGGTCGATATTCTGGTGGCAGGAGTCGGCACCGGCGGTACGCTTTCCGGCACCGGGCGTTATCTGAAGGAACGCTTGCCGCATCTGCGAGTCGTGGCGGTGGAGCCTGCGGCTTCCCCTCTCCTTTCCGGCGGGAAGGCCGGCCCGCATGCCATTCAGGGTATCGGTGCCAACTTCATCCCCGCCACGCTGGATAGGGGTGTGTATGATGAGGTGATACCTGTCGATAACGAGGTGCCCGTTACCACCGCGAAAGAGTTGGCCGCGACCGAGGGTATTCTGGTGGGTATTTCTTCCGGTGCAGCTCTGTGGGCTGCCACGCAGCTGGCACAGCGTGCGGAAAATGTGGGCAAGACCATCGTTGTCATCCTGCCGGATTCCGCTGACCGCTATTTTTCCACGCCCCTTTTTGCCTGATAAAAAGAGGCTTGCGCTTCATGCCGGAGTGTGCTAGAACTTTGGTATGTGGAATAAGATAGGGAGAGCTCTTCTTTGGACGCTGCGCAGCTGTTGGGTTATGCCCCTTGCCATAGCAGTGGGGTGGGTGCTGTATGCGGTCGTGGCGTGGTGGGGGAGTTATGCGTCCCTGAATGAGGGGGTGGAGCCGCCGCAGTGGCTGGTCATTGTGATGGGTATCTGTCTGGTGCCGATGGTATTCACGCTGCTGCTGGGGCCGCTGTGGCTCATCGTCATGACCGTGCTGTGGATTCGCCGGCGGCAATGGGCGCGGCTCGTGTGGGGGTGGGTGTGTTCTGCCTGTGCCGGTGGTGTGGCGGGGGTAGCGTTGGTTTTTATGATGGTGCTGACCATTGCCGGCCCCGGTGATAACTTTGCCCGTGATTTGACTGTGCCGGAAGATGCGGCGTTTGTGCTGCCTCGCGGGATGCGCTATGCCTGTAATTCAGAGGCAAGTCCGCAGGTTAAGTCGCGGATAGATGCTGCCCCGAAGTTGCCGCCGCTGAGCGAGCCCGGAGATGCGGCGGCACCGAATCTGCTGAAGCTGACCCGCGAGCACCCGCAATTGCTGCAGGAATACCTGTTGCGCTGTCTGTATGCGGAGACGGTGAACCCGAATTTTACCGCCCATGTGCTGGTGGATTCTCTCTACCTGCGGCATGCGCATGACCCGCAGTCGCGCTTCCTGATGAATCGGTTGGAGGATACGATGGGTTATGGTGACGGTGTTTCCGTGAAACTGGGCGACTGCCCGGAGGGACAATGGCAATTCCCTCTGGAAAACGGCTGGAGCCTGGCCCTGCGTTCTCCGTCGCATGCCCGGCCGGGGGAAGGTAAGATGCCGGATTGTGCTTCTGCCATTGCCCGGTTGGATGCGGCACTGGCTCCCCTGGCGCAGAACCCTACCCGTGATTATCTGGACAGCTTCCTGCCTCCCATGCCGGAAACGCCCTTCCTGAGCATCTGGAGCGATAGTTTCGGCACCTATTACATGATGATGGTCATTCCGGCGGATTTTCCGCAGGGTGAGTTTGAATTGCGGGCGCATGAATTCACCAAAGGAAAGCGGGTACTCTTTTCCCGGAACTTTCTGCCGGAGCAGCGGTTGGGTGATGTCTGCCGCGTGATTTGCTCTGACCGTTGTGTGATGGTGGAAAGCGGCAACTGGGATGAATTTTACGTTTCCGTCTGGGAAATCTGGTTCACCCCGGCCGGTGGCGGCGAGTCCCGCTGCGTCAGCTCACAGAACTTCCTGATGGAAGGTTGGCAGCACTGAAAACGGCCCTCCCGAGCAGCTCGAAATCAGTTTTTTTGCCGAAATAAGCGCTAATTTGTCAGAAAAAACGCTTTGTTGTGAAAAATGTTCCACTCGTAAAGTGTTTACAGTAGGTAAATTGTGAGCCAATCGGAAAAATCCGCAGTGTTGCTGCGGATTTTTCCATAATGGCGCTGCGGATTTTTCTGATTGCGTTCTGCACGGCTGAGCAGCCATATACCCTGGCCGATGGAATCAGAGCTTTCCCCATTTCCCTGTTGTAAGTAATCCGCGTCGCGCGGCTGACGACATGGACGGAGAGTGGTGGAGCCGGCCTTGCCTTTTTAGAAAGTCGTTCGAAAAATGTTCACTTTTGGGTGAAAAGTCGTTCGATTTTTGTTTTTGTTGCGTTAAAAGTCATTGAGAGATAACGTGAATGGTCAACATGCTCATTCACGCCTTGATACCCTGAATGTAGACGCGCCCGGTGGGGGTGTGGACAAGGGCTCTCATGCGGATGCTCGGGAAGGTGGGGTCATCGGTGAAGCTGAGGTAGACCATCTCCTGCGGGCGGCTTTTGGGGCAGCGGGGGAGGAACTCCTGCTCATAGAGCCACTTCCAGTCGCAAATCTCGTAGGGATGCGCACCGGTTCTGTTCTGCCAGCCGACTTCTTCCAGCGCAGCGACCCCGCCGGACAGCGTGCCGAACAGCTCCCAGTTGGAGTCCTGCACCCAGCCATAGGAAAAGTCGTTTTCCTCGATTTTCACCGGTTGGAGACAGCTGCGGACATGCGGAGAGAATTTCAGCCACAGCCAGTGGGCTGCCAGCAGTGCGGGCACGATGAGCGGGAGGAGAAAATAACGCTTTTTCATGGATAAAAAAAAGAGCTGTTCTGAAAGTTAGAGTTAGCTATAGTTTTCTTTGTTCAAATTTTGGGGAGAGCGTCCAGAATGCGCTTGCAAATCCGGAGGTGGATATGGTAGAGTACGAGAATGCAAGCAGCAGATTTCAAACCGGAGTGGAAGCGTCTGGCCGATTTGCCGGATGCAGAGGGGTATGCCGGCTCATACGCCGGCGTGAGCAATGGAGCACTTATCGTGACCGGCGGTGCCAATTTCCCGGAGAAGCCGCTCTGGGAAGGCGGCCCGAAGCGCTGGATCGACCGCGTGTTTGTGATGCCTGCGGGCAGCATCGGCTGGCAGGATGCCACCCCGCTGCCCAAGCCGCTGGGCTATGGCGCAACGGCTACCCTGCCGCAGGGCATGATGCTTATCGGCGGTTCCAACGCCGGGGGTGCCGTGGCGGATTGCTACATGTTGACCTGGGAGAACGGTGATGTGAGCTGCAAGCCCGTGGCTCCGCTGCCCGTGACGCTCACCGGGCATGCCGCCGTGGTGATGGGGGGTAAGGTGTATGTGCAGGGCGGCAGCATTGCCGTGGGTGAGCAGGATGCCGAGAGCCGCATGTGGATTTATGACCCCGCCGCCGATACCTGGAGTGAGGGCGAGCCGCTGCCCGGTCGCGGTCGTTTCCTGCACCAGATGGCTGTTATCGGCAACACGCTCTACGTGCTGGGCGGTATTGGTATCGTGCCCGGTGAGGATGGTCGCCAGGTGCGCGAGATGCTCACCGAGGCCTGGAGCTATTCCGAGGCAACCGGTTGGCGTCGTCTGAGCTACCTGCCGCACTTCTGCGGAGCCGCACCCACGCCCGCGCCGGTCATCAACGGCTGCATTTATCTGATGGGTGGGGATGATGCTACTGTCAAGGGCTTCACGCCCGCCAATCACCCCGGCTTCCATAATCAGAGCCTCTGCTACTGCCCGGCCTCGGACAGCTGGAGAGATTCCGGCGAGATTGCCGTGGCTCGTGCCGTGCTTCCCTGTGCCGAATGGAACGGGCTGGCGGTCATCGTGAATGGTGAGCAGCGTCCCGGCAAGCGCTCCAATCAGGTCTGGGGTGCTAAATTGCACTGATAACATCTATTTTTCGTCATGCTGAAAACACTTGTCATTCTGGCGGCAACGACCGCCCTGCCGCTGGCGGCTCAGTGCTGCGGCGGTTGCTGTTCTCACGCTCCGGCTGCCACCACGGTGCAGGCTCTCTCGGTGGCAGAGAGTCCCACCCTTTCCGATAAGGTGGGGCGCGCCGGTATGGTGGCTTCCGTGGTGAAGACCCCGGAGGGGCTGCGCATCCTGGCTATCGGTGGTGCCAATTTCCCGAACGCCAAACCGGGGGCCAAGACCCCGGCAGAGCGCGGCGCTAAGGTGTTCTACGATGAAATCCTGAGCATCAATCCTCTGGACGGAAGCTGCGGTGTGCTTGCCAAGCTGCCGTACCCGATTGGCTATGCAGCCCACACGAGCAAAGGCTGCTGCATGGTGATTGCCGGCGGCTGCAACATGGAGGGGCATGTGGCCACCGTTACCCGCATCACGGCAGACGGTAAGACCGTGGCTCTGCCGAGTCTGCCCGTCACCACGGCGTATCCCGCTTTCGTGCAGGTGGGCAGCAAGCTCTACGTATTCGGCGGTCAGGAAAAGGCGGAATCCGTCATTTGCCTGAGCAAGAGCTACGTGCTGGATATGGCCGCCCCCGATAAGGGCTGGACGGAGCTGGCACCCATGCCGGGTGAGAGCCGCATGCTGGCGGCAGCCGGCGTTTGGCGCGACGGCAAAATCTACGTGGCAGGCGGTTGCTCTCTGCATCCGGATGCCAAGGGCGCTGCTGAGCGTACCTACCTGAAGAGCACGCTGTGCTATGACCCCGCTGCCAACAGCTGGAGTACCGCCGCTGACATGCCGGAAACCATCGTGGCTCCGGCTACCCCCATGCCGACCACACCCGGCGGCATGCTGCTGCTCTGCGGCGACCCCGGCAACTTCTACCGTGCCAGTCTGGCCGGCAATGCCCCCGCCGACCATCCCGGGCAGAACAAGACCGTGTACTGTTTTAACCCGAAGACCGGCGCCTGGACTGTTGCCGGACAGAACAGCGTCGGCATTGCCACCGCCCCGGCAGTCAAGGTCATGGGCACGGTGTTCATCATCTCCGGTGAGACGCATCCCGGCGTGCGCACCCCAGTCATTTCCACTATAAACACCAAATAATAACACATAACTAACATGCAAGAAACTACAGAATCGAGCTGGACGTGGCTCATCGAGGCTCTGCGCGCCTGCTCAGAAGCCGTCGGCATTACTCTCTGGGGTGCCGTAGCCATTGCCGTTGCGGCCGTTGTCATCGGCCTGAAGAATGGCTTTAAGAACAAACCCGTGCTCAAGACCGCTCCCGCCGGTGGCCCCGGCAAGTGGGCGTGGATTTGTGTGGCCGTGCTCTGGGTCGTAGTAATGCTCAATTACTTTGACCGTCAGCTGCTGGCCGTGCTCAACCAGTCCATCACGGAAGGTGCGGACGGCATCAAGATGAGCCAGGCCGAATTCGGCATGGTGACCTCTGCTTTCCTCGTCGTTTATGCCGCGCTGAGCCCCGTGGGCGGTTTCCTGGCTGACCGTTTCAGCCGCAAGTTCATCATTCTCTGTTCTCTGGTGGTGTGGTCCGCTGTGACCTATATGACCGGTAAGTCCGCCACGCTGGAGGAACTCATCTTCTGGCGCGCCCTCATGGGTGTGAGCGAGGCTTTCTACATCCCCGCCGCATTGGCTCTTATCTCCGACTACCACCGCGGCAAGACCCGCTCCATGGCAACCGGTATCCACATGAGCGGTATTTATGCCGGTCAGGTTCTGGCCGGATGCGGTGCCATGATGGCCGGCGACCCCTGCCAGCTGGGCTGGCGTCTCACCTTTGAGACTTTCGGCTTCATCGGTGTGGCCTATGCGCTCATCGTTATCTTCTTCTTGCGTGATCCTGAGGGTGCTACCCCCGAACAGCTTGCTGCTGAGGCGGCCGCATCCTCCGGTGAAAGCAAGCCTGCCGCTGCCGGTAATGATTTCACCATCATGGACGTGCTGCGCAACCTCTTCAGCGGGCGTGCTTTCCCCATGCTGCTGGTGGCTTATGCCATTGCCGGTTTCGCTAACTGGTTCCTCATGGGCTGGTATCCGCGTCTGCTTATCGACATGTTCGGTATCCCCGAGGCTGAGGCCGGTCCGCAGGCTACCTCCTGGATTAACTTTGCCAAGTACGGCGCCGTGCTGATTGCCGCCGTGATTGCCGATATGTGGTACGCCAGGACCAACAATCCGAACGCCCGTGCCTATGTGCCCGGTATCGGCTTCTGTCTGGCCGGTCCCTGTGTGGTGATTGCCATGCTGCCGGCACTCGGACTTCCTGTTTCCTTTGGTCTTGCTGCCACACTGGGGCTGGTGGCCATGCAGGGTGTGGCTCAGGGCTCACTGGATGCCACGCTCATGCCCGTGCTGCGTTCTCAGATTGATGAGCGTTTCTCCGCCACAGGCTACGGTTTGCTGAATCTGACCTCTGTGGGTGCCGGTGCGCTCATCAGCTGGCTGGGCGGTTATCTGAAGGATGCCAACATTGCTCTGGGGATTCCGCTGAGCGTGGCAGGCATGCTCATGGTTGTCTGCGGTCTTATGTTCTTCTTCCTTCCCAAGAAAAAGAACGCCTGATAGAATCTGCAGGAAACTGAGTTCCTGATTCTTTGCTTCTGCGGGGGTAAGTGCAAGCTTTTAGCTTGACTTGCCCCCGCTTTCGCGTCAGAATACCACCGTGAAGATACGTTCAATTCCCTTGATGCTGATGACGGCGCTGCCGGTGGTGGCTCAGCAGCCCGAGACGCCTGCAGAGCTGCCCGCCCCTGCTGTGCCCGCAGCAGAACAGCCTGCGCCGACCGCCGAGCAAGCCGCCCCTGCAGCAGAACAGCCCGCGCCGGCCGCTGAGCAAGCCGCCCCTGCGGCAGAACAGCCTGCGCCGACCGCTGAGCAAGCCGCCCCTGCGGCAGAACAGCCCGCGCCGACCGCTGAGCAAGCCGCCCCTGCAGCAGAACAGCCCGCCCCTGCGCCTGAGCCTGCCCCCGAAGCGCAGCCCGCGCCCCAACCTGAGCAGCCCGCCCACGCCTCTGCACCGGCGCCTCAGCCGGCACCCGCAACCGTGGCGCCCGATAGTCAATCGTCAACAGTCAATGGTCAATCTTCTCTTGTTTCCGCGTATCGCGGTATCGTGAAGGTCGAGGTGGCGGCCAGCCGTCCGGACTATCGCACCCCTTGGCAGACCGGGTCATTCGGGCGAGGTAATGGCACAGGATTCATGGTAGCCCCCGGGTTGTTCCTGACGAATGCACACGTTGTTTCCAACGCTGAGCGCATCTACCTGATGCCCTATGCTGATTCACGCCAGCTGCCGGCCAGAGTCAAGTACATATCCCATGAGGCTGATTTGGCGATGCTGGAGGTGGCAGATGCATCGGCATTCGCAGATGTGCCCTGTCTGAAGCTGAGCACAGAGCTGCCGAACCTGGAGGATGAGGTGCGCGCCATAGGCTATCCCATCGGGGGTAAGCGTCTTTCCGTTACACGAGGAATCATTTCCCGAATCGATACCATCAAGTATGCTCACACCCGCCAGGACGAGCACCTTGCCGTACAGATTGATGCCGCCATCAATCCCGGTAACAGCGGCGGCCCTGTGCTCAAGGGAGATGAGGTGGTCGGCGTGGCCTTCCAGGGGCTGCTTGAGGCGAATTCTACCGGTTATATGATTCCCGCTCCGGTCATCAGCCATTTCCTGCAGGATGTGAAGGACGGTAAGTACGATGGCTATGTTGAGCTCGGAGCTGAGTTTGCCCCGATGGAAAATCCTGCCATGCGTCGTCATTATGGACTGGACGACAATGCGCCGGGATGTCTGGTGGCCAATGTCATCAAGGGCAGCTGCGCAGATGGAATCCTGCAAGCCGGTGATGTCGTGGTGCGCGTGAATGGTCACAGTGTCGATCGTAGTGCCATGATTGAGCTTGATGGCGTGCGGGTCGGGCTGGAGGAGCTCGCAGAGCGCGCGTTCAGCGGTGATGTAATCACGATGTGTATTCTGCGTGACGGTCAGGAGCATCAGGTTGAGCTGAAACCGTCTCCTCTGGCGGCATTCCGGGTGATGGCCATGGCTCACGATGAGAGACCGCGTTATGTGCACTACGCCGGCTTGGTGTTCCAACCGCTGCATTTCAACGTCATCGCCTC
The DNA here is from genome assembly GCA_017409465.1 of Akkermansia sp. Lineage (GTDB taxonomy): Bacteria > Verrucomicrobiota > Verrucomicrobiia > Verrucomicrobiales > Akkermansiaceae > Akkermansia. Next base: position 28,109 of record JAFQSQ010000032.1, read on the forward strand.
TCACAACATTTCGCCGCGTAATTTCATGGTCGAGATGGATGCCTACCTGAGTGGCGGATTCACGACCCGGGATGATGTGGTCGTGTTGACCCGCATTCTGCCGGATGAAGTGAACGCTCGTCTGGACAATACCGGGCGAGGAATTGTCGAGCGAGTGAATGGTGTTGAAGTCAAGGGTCTGGCTCATTTATACAGTTTGCTATATCCCGAAGACACCACAACACGGCCCCCCTATACGGTGATAGAAATGGCCGGAGCTCCCCGACCCCTGGTCATTGATAACTCTACGGTCGATGTGGCCAATGAGCGCATTTCGACTAATTACAGCATCCCTTCGCCGGCTCGTCTCAACCCCTGACCCCATTTGTGTATCCATGATTCGTAAATTAACAATTCTCTCGCTGGCCGGTCTGGTGATTTGTGCCTGTGAACCGACAGAGCGTACCAACCCTGATGCCATCAAGGCACGAGAAATAGCCCGAGTCAGGGCAGAGCAGGAGAAAGCTGCCGCAGAAGCTGCGGCCGAGCTGGAGCGGCAGAAGACCGAGGCTGCGGCTAAGGCCGCTGCGGCGCAAGCCGAAGCTAAGCCGGAGGAACCTGATGCTTCGAATTCCATCTTGTTGATTAACAGCACGCTGCAGAACTATAACATCATGCAGCCGTGGGAAAAGGAGTCGGTGCAGCGTGCCCGCTCCATGGGGGTCAGCCTGGGTAACGGGCTGGTACTGACTCTGGGTGAGGTGGTGCGGGCTGCGACCTATGTGGAAATCAGCCTGCCGGATCAATCGCGCACCGTACCGGCCAAGGTGTTGCGCTACGACGAGGATTTGAATCTCGCCCTGCTGGCGGTGATGCATGAGGAAGATGCCGCACTGGTGGGTGAACGTGTCGCTCTGCAGACCGGAGACCCTCTGGCTCAGGGTGATCGTGCCGAGCTGGCCGGCCTGCTGAATGGGTTGGTGCCCATCAAGGTGCCGGTGCTGGCAGAGAACGGCGAATCGGCCGGTATCCCGCATCTGCAGCTGCGTGCCTCGCATCCCGTGCCCGGTGGTCATGACAACGGCGCCCCGATTATGAAGGATGGTAAGCTGGTCGGTATCACCACTGATTATAATTCGCAGGGAATGCGGCTCTCTGTTATCAACGCCGAGATTATCCAGCGTTTCCTGTCGCAACAGTCAGATTCTGTCGTCCCGGTGCTGGGATTGGAGTTTGCCGGATTGAAAGACCCGGTTTTCCGCAAGTACCTCAAGTTGGAAAAGGTCTCCGGAGGTCTCTACATCAGCAAGGTGCATCCCGGAGGCTCGGCCGAAGCCGTCGGCATTCGCAAGGGCGATGTGCTGGTGGCGATAGATGATATGCCCATCGACAACGTGGGGCGCTGCAAGCACCCGCTCTATGGCTCCATTGACGCCGGTGTGGTGCTGCGTGGGCACAAGCCTGTGGGGGCGGTGATGAATCTTACCATCAGTCGCTCGGGACAGCTGCAGAACTTTAACATGACGCTGGATCGCAAGGTGGCCGATTCCCGAATCTTCGGGATTGATAAGCCGGGGGTGCAGCCTCGCTATGTTATGTGGGGAGGGCTGCTTTTCCAGCCGCTTACGGAGACCTATCTGACCCACATTCGCCAGGGCTCGGGCGGAAATCTTCCGCTGGAGTTTGAGAAGCTTGCCAATGGCGAGGAGGAACTGCGGGCGGAGGGTATCACAGAGGTCGTGGCACTGACGGCTGTCGTGCCGACGCCGGCGACTCTCGGCTATGATGCTGTGCGCTTTTGCCGTGTAGAGGCAGTCAATGGGAAAAAGGTCAAGGATTTTGCGGACTTTGTCCGTCTTCTTGATGAACCCACCGCCGATGATCTGGTAGAATTGCAGCTCAACAAAGCTCCGTTCCGTATTTACATGGATCGCAAGGCTGTGGAGGCTGCCAATGAAATCCTGCGGAATAAGGGAATCTCGCAGCTTCGCGTGGTGGAGCATTGAATGCCCCATGTTGGGATTTACGATTGACGAATGACGAAGTACGAATGAAAAGTTCGCTGCGCTGCGCGCAGATGTTGTTATTGGTTTGACGATGGAAAATAGCTGCGTTATTCGTGGATAGAGCGCGATAGAGATGAGAATTTGTCGGGCTGAAAGCCCGAGGAATTTTGAGCCCGGAGGGCGGTATAATCGTAGCGAGTAGTGGCGGAGCTGCGGCAGCAGCGGAGTCACTCGTAACGAACCAAAAGGATATGGGAGCCCCGATGTAGGTCGGGGCGGCATAAAGCGCAGCTTGAATCTATAGCATGGCATTATGCCGCCCGCGATGCGGGCTCAGCATTCTCTTTGTCTTCTACGAGGCCCTGACGGGCCTCGCTACGATTATACCGCCCTCCGGGCTCAATATTCCGCTCGCCCTGCTCGCATGATGAACGATGAAGGACGCTTAGCGTTAGTTGAAACCATCTGCGCGCAGCGCAGCGAACTTTTCATTCGTACTTCGTCATTCGTCAATCGTACTTCCCTACAACTTCCCATTTATCGCGCACTAGCCGCGAATAATACAGAGCTATTTTCCATCGTCATACCAATAACTCATGCTAGGCGTCATTCATTGTTCATCATACGGGAAGAGATAGCATACGGCGCATGCAGATGGCAAAATCATCTGCATGCGCCGTGGATTTTTTGTCGCAGCTCTTATCAGAACGTGCGGCTGGCGCCGATATTCAGGACGTGCTCGTTGGAGTCATCCATAGCGTTGAAACTGTAGTTCGCGTTGGCGCTCCAGCGCTCGCCGATACGGAAGGTGGCGCCGGCTTCGATACCGACACCCTGTCGCCCGGGGTTAGCACCGCCGCCGCGCAGACCGTTCACCTCGATGCTCGGGTTGTTGCGCACCATATCGTTGATGTAGCTCAGCTCGCCGTACACCACGATACGGTCGCAGCCGGGAGCGGCCGGTGTCAGGCCACCCTTGCCATCGCAGGACGTGGTCTGTCCCTGCTTCACCACGTAGCGGGCACCGACACCGAGCTCACCGCGCAGGTTCTGGATGGAGCCGCTCTTGCAGCCTGCCACGCGGTCGGATTCAGAGGCGAAGTACTCCACGCCGCCGAACACATTGTAAGCGAAGCGTTCGTTCACCTTCTTCGTCCAGGTCAGGCGGGTGTTGGCCTGGATGTGGTCCTGCTCCCAGTCTGCGCCCAGGTAGCTCGATTCCGTCGTACCGGTAGAGAGCACCCAGTCGAGTGCCAGGCAGGAATTGTTGGCAAACTTCTTCAGCCCGTGCTCACCGTAGAGGGCGATGTAGCCGCCCTCCTGATCCACATCGGCCAAACCGCCCGGCTTCACCTCAGCATCCGTGTAGCCGAAGGCCACACCCAGGCTGCTGCGCTTGCCGATCTGCATATCCACACCCACAGCCGCGCCGAAGAGCGTGGTGTCGGAACCGGCGGCAGCACCGCTGCCGTCGATATCATGCGTGGCACCCAGCAGCGCCGCCCAGGCCGTGCCGCGACCATTGGCGATGCAACCCATATTGTTGCGCTGCCCCTGCACCGCGTTCACGAAAGCGCGGGAAGCCGTGAAGATGCCCCAGTTACCCTGAGCCAGCACATCAGCCGTGGCCTGTTCAAACACC